>NZ_BLIJ01000083.1:0-16789 GCF_009811475.1 Alteromonas sp. KUL150 | reverse complement strand
TTTTTCTCGTTTCCTAAGTTAAAAGTCCGACCCACCAATAGACCGGACCGAACCTTCATTTAGATTAAGTTCTAGATTCTATAATAGCCTGCGCCACATTGTTAGGCGCCTCAGAATAATTGAAGAACTCCATTGAGTATGAAGCACGACCTTGTGTTTGTGAACGCAAATCAGTTGCGTAGCCAAACATTTCTGAAAGCGGCACTTTTGCACGTATTATTTTAACACCTGCGACACCATCTTCCATACCTTCGATCATGCCGCGGCGACGATTAATATCGCCAACTACATCACCCATCCAGTCTTCTGGAGTAGTTACTTCAACTTTCATTGTGGGTTCAAGCAACACCGGATTTGCTTCTGCGGCGCCTTTTTTGAAACCCATAGAGCCGGCGATCTTAAACGCCATTTCAGAAGAGTCAACATCGTGGTATGAACCGTCAAACAACGTTACCTTTACATCAAGTACTGGAAACCCTGCTAGAACACCACTTCGCATCTGCTCCTGAATTCCTTTATCGACCGCTGGGATGAACTCTTTTGGTACCACACCACCGACGATTTCGTTTACAAATTCGTAGCCTGAACCCTCTTCCTGAGGCTCAATACGTAGCCACACATGACCGAATTGGCCACGGCCGCCTGACTGACGAACAAACTTCCCTTCCACTTCAACGGATTTACGAAGGGTTTCACGATAGGCAACCTGAGGGTTACCTACGTTACATTCAACTTTGAACTCACGCTTCATGCGGTCGACAATGATATCAAGGTGAAGTTCACCCATGCCTGAGATAATTGTCTGACCCGTCTCGTCGTCTGTCTTAACTTTAAACGACGGATCTTCTGCTGCAAGCTTACTTAGGGCAATACCCATTTTTTCTTGGTCAGCTTGTGACTTAGGCTCTACCGCAATAGAAATTACCGGTTCTGGGAAATCCATACGCTCCAGTGTAATCACATGATTAGGATCACAAAGCGTATCGCCAGTGGTTACATCTTTTAGACCGATGGCCGCAGCAATATCGCCCGCGCGAACTTCTTTAAGTTCTTCACGGTCTTTTGCATGCATCTGCACGATACGACCGAAGCGCTCACGCTTGCCCTTAACAGGGTTATATACCGTGTCGCCCGTGTTGACTACACCAGAGTAGCAACGGAAGAACGTTAGCGTCCCTACAAAAGGGTCGGTCGCTATTTTAAATGCTAGTGCTGAGAACGGTTCGTCG
Organism: Alteromonas sp. KUL150; assembly: GCF_009811475.1. Classification (NCBI taxonomy): domain Bacteria; kingdom Pseudomonadati; phylum Pseudomonadota; class Gammaproteobacteria; order Alteromonadales; family Alteromonadaceae; genus Alteromonas; species Alteromonas sp. KUL150. The sequence goes on along the minus strand of NZ_BLIJ01000083.1, from coordinate 15,560 downwards.
TCGCTTGAGTGACGCTCAGCTTCCGTCTCGTCTTTATCGTCAAGCACACCCGTGATGGCCTTAACTTCCGTAGGAGACGGAAGATAATGAACAACAGAGTCTAGCACAGCCTGAACACCTTTGTTTTTGAAAGCACTGCCACAAGTGGCAAGAACAATTTCGTTGTTCAGCGTACGCTTACGAAGACCTAAACGGATCTCTTCCTCAGAAAGTTCTTCACCTTCCAAGTATTTGTTCATTAACTCATCAGATGCCTCTGCAGCCGCTTCAATCATCTCGGTGCGGTACTGTTCAGCGGTATCTAGATATTCAGCAGGAATGTCTTCATAGGTAAATGTCATACCCATGTCGTCTTCATTCCAGTTGATGGCTTTCATCTTCACAAGGTCGATGACGCCATGAAAATTCTCTTCAGCGCCCATGTTGATTTGAATCGGAACACAGTTTGCGCCTAAACGTTTGCGAATTTGACCCACAACACGTTCAAAATCAGCGCCAGCCCGGTCCATCTTATTAACGAACACAAGGCGTGGCACTTGATATTTGTCAGCCTGTCGCCAGACTGTCTCTGATTGAGGTTCTACCCCAGAAGACCCACAGAATACAACTACGGCACCGTCTAGCACACGCAATGAACGCTCTACTTCGATAGTAAAGTCAACGTGTCCAGGGGTGTCGATGATGTTGATCCTGTGTTGATCGAACTGTTGCTCCATACCAGACCAGAAACACGTCGTCGCAGCAGACGTGATAGTAATACCACGCTCCTGCTCTTGTTCCATCCAGTCCATGGTAGCAGCACCATCGTGCACTTCACCGATTTTGTGAGACAGTCCTGTATAGAACAGAACACGCTCTGTGGTCGTGGTTTTACCCGCGTCCACGTGAGCCACAATACCAATATTGCGATAACGCTCAATCGAGGTCTTACGAGGCATAAATCTCTCTCAGTTATATTACGTTGATTACCAACGGTAATGAGCAAACGCTTTGTTTGCTTCGGCCATACGGTGAACGTCTTCACGTTTCTTAACCGCTGAACCTTTGTTGTCTGCTGCGTCTAACATCTCAGCCGCTAGGCGTTGTGCCATAGACTTTTCGCCACGTTTACGTGCAGCTTCTACCATCCAACGCATACCTAGCGCGTTACGACGAACTGGACGTACTTCAACTGGAACCTGATAAGTTGAACCACCAACACGACGAGACTTAACCTCTACTGTTGGGCGGATATTATCAAGTGCTTCCTCGAAGATATCTAGGTGTGCTTTGCCGGTTTTTTCAGCAACAATATCAAGCGCACCGTAAACGATTCTTTCAGCGACTGACTTTTTGCCGTCGAGCATTACGACATTCATGAATTTCGCAAGCAGTTGTGAACCAAATTTTGGCTCTGGTAGGATTTTACGTTGACCTACGACTCTTCTTCTTGGCATCTTCTATTCTCCGTATGAATTCAGGGAAAACCCAAAACTCTTAAACTTCAGTTTGGCCTTACTAACGGAGAACCGTTATGACTTAGGCTTCTTCGCGCCGTACTTAGAACGGGCTTGTTTACGATCGTTTACACCTGCGCAGTCAAGAGTACCGCGAACTGTGTGATAACGAACACCTGGTAGATCTTTAACACGACCACCACGGATAAGTACTACACTGTGCTCTTGTAGGTTGTGACCTTCACCACCGATATATGAAGAAACTTCAAAACCGTTAGTTAGACGTACACGACATACTTTACGTAGTGCAGAGTTTGGTTTCTTAGGCGTAGTAGTATATACACGAGTACATACACCACGTCTTTGTGGACAAGCTTGTAGAGCAGCTACGTTGCTTTTTTCAACGGGCTTTCTACGCGGCTTGCGCACTAACTGGTTAACTGTTGCCATTAACTAGCTCCTGATTAAAAACTACGAAAACCCAATCACTATGATTGGGTCCATATTAATGCGATTAATTGTTTAATCGCTCTACTTTGTGAACATTGTGCTCGTCAATATTCACTGAGCGCTGATACAAAAAACCGCGACCGTTTATCGAGCCACTTGATGGCTATCCAAAATCGGGTCGCGGAATATTAAAGATCATCGCCCTGACTGTCAAGGTGTACAAAGGTTAAGCAGTTAATTTATCTGCAATCTGTCAGCCTGACATGCCAATATGTTAGGAGTACGTTAACGTACTCCTATGATCTTTGCCTTATTCGGCAGTATCTTCGTCTGCACCGGCATTTAGCGCTTCGGTTAGTGCCTGTTCTGCTTCAGCAGCTGAAACTGACATTTCTTCGATTTGCTCTTTGCGACGTTGTGCACGGCGTTCATGGTAAGCGAAACCTGTACCCGCTGGAATTAGACGACCAACGATTACGTTTTCTTTCAGACCGCGTAGGTCATCTTCTTTACCTTGAACCGCAGCTTCAGTTAGAACACGTGTTGTTTCTTGGAACGACGCTGCTGAGATAAACGACTCAGTAGACAGTGACGCTTTAGTGATACCAAGCAGCTGTGTTTCATACTGCGCTGGGATCTTACCGTGTTTTTCAATTTCACGGTTCGCCACTTTAACGTTCGATACTTCAACCTGTTCGCCTTCAAGGAACTGCGTATCGCCTGGGTGCGTGATAATACACTTACGTAGCATCTGACGAATAACTACTTCGATGTGCTTATCGTTAATTTTAACACCCTGTAGACGGTATACTTCCTGAACTTCGTTCACGATGTAGTTGGCTACTGCTGAGATACCACGTAAACGTAGGATATCGTGCGGAGACTCTGGACCATCAGCGATAACTTCGCCTTTTTCCACTTTCTCACCTTCGAATACGTTAAGCTGACGCCACTTAGGAATCATCTCTTCGTATGCGTCACCTTCAGCAGGTGTAATCACAAGACGCTTCTTACCTTTGGTCTCTTTACCGAAGCCAATAGTACCTGAGATTTCTGCAAGAATAGCAGGCTCTTTAGGCTTACGTGCTTCAAACAAGTCCGCAACGCGCGGTAGACCACCCGTGATATCACGAGTCTTCGAGCTTTCCTGAGGAATACGTGCTAGCACGTCACCTTCATTCGCCACTTTGCCTTCTTTCGCTTCAATTGTTGTGAAGCTTGGAAGACGAATTTCTTGAAGACCGAACTCGTCGCTTTCAAGAATTAGCTTAGGCTCTTTAGAGTTAACTTTCGCAAGGTCTTTAACAACGATACGTGTTAAACCAGTAAGCTCGTCTTGCTGCATTTCGGTGTTAGAGTCATCAATGTCTGCGAAGCTAATCTTAGCTGCACGTTCAGTGATAATTGGGTGACTATGCGGATCCCAGTTAGCGACAACGTCGCCAGCTGTAATTGATGCACCGTCATCCACGCTAAGCACAGCACCGTAAGGTACTTTATAGCGCTCTTTCTCACGGCCTTGCTCATCGATAACAGTAAGTTCTGTTGAACGAGAAACGATAACCACTTTGCCGTCAGAGTTACGTACGAATTTCGCGTTGTGTAGCTTAAGGCTACCCGCAGTCTTAACTTGTACGCTGTTCTCAGCAGATGCTCTTGATGCCGCACCACCGATGTGGAATGTACGCATGGTAAGCTGTGTACCTGGTTCACCGATTGACTGTGCTGCAATAACACCAACCGATTCACCGCTACCTACCATGTGGCCACGTGCAAGGTCACGACCGTAACACTTAGCACATACGCCGAAGTCATTGTCACAAGTGATAACCGAGCGTACTTGAATTTGGTCTACTGAGTTAGCTTCAAGCATGTCTACTAGTGCTTCGTCTAGCAGAACGTTACGCTCAACAAGTACTTCGTTAGTACCAGGCTTAAGCACGTCTTCTGCGACAACACGACCTAGTACACGTTCACGTAACGGCTCAACAACGTCTCCACCTTCGATTAGCGGTGTCATTGTTACACCTTCGAATGTGCCACAGTCGTCATTAGTGATAACCAAATCTTGCGCAACATCTACTAGACGACGGGTTAGGTAACCCGAGTTAGCCGTTTTAAGTGCAGTATCCGCTAGACCTTTACGCGCACCGTGAGTAGAGATGAAGTACTGTAGTACGTTCAGACCTTCACGGAAGTTCGCCGTAATTGGGGTTTCGATGATTGAGCCATCTGGTTTAGCCATCAGACCACGCATACCAGCAAGCTGACGAATCTGAGCGGCACTACCACGAGCACCCGAGTCGGCCATCATATAAACAGAGTTAAATGATGTCTGCTCTTCTTCTTCGCCATCGCGGTTAATTACGATGTCAGTCTTAAGGTTGTCCATCATGGCTTTAGCAACTTTTTCGTTGGCATTTGACCAGATATCGATAACTTTGTTGTAACGCTCACCCGCGGTAACAAGACCGTTTTGGAACTGTTCCTGAATTTCGATAACTTCTGCTTCCGCCGCGTCGATAATCTCTTTCTTCGCTTCTGGAATAACCATATCGTCGATACCAACAGATGCACCCGCGATCATCGCGTAGTGGAAACCGGTATACATGATTTGGTCAGCAGCAATTACTGTGTCTTTCAGACCTAGCGTACGGTAGCAAGCATTCAATAGTCTTGAAATCTGCTTCTTGCCCATCGCTTGGTTAATGATTTCAAACGGCAGACCCTTTGGAAGGATCAACGAGAAAATCGCACGACCAACAGTAGTGTCAGTTAGCGTTACTTTCTCAGTTTTGTTGCCATCTTCATCGATATCATATTCAGTAATACGTACTTTAACGCGAGAGTGAAGCTCAGCATTACCTGTGCGGTATGCCTTTTCTGCTTCATTCGGGCTGGTAAATACCATGCCTTCGCCTAAGCCGTTTACTTTGTCACGCGTTAGGTAGTAAAGACCTAATACAACGTCCTGTGAAGGTACGATGATTGGCTCACCATTCGCAGGTGACAGAATGTTGTTCGTTGACATCATAAGTGCACGTGCTTCTAACTGTGCTTCGATTGTCAACGGAACGTGTACCGCCATTTGGTCACCATCGAAGTCGGCGTTGTACGCCGCACACACTAGCGGGTGAAGCTGAATCGCTTTACCTTCGATTAGTGTTGGTTCGAATGCTTGAATACCCAAACGGTGAAGTGTAGGTGCACGGTTAAGTAGTACCGGGTGTTCGCGGATAACGTCGTCTAGTACGTCCCAAACCTCAGGAGCTTCGCGCTCTACAAGCTTCTTAGCTGCTTTGATTGTTGTCGCAAGACCACGTGCTTCAAGCTTACCGTAGATAAACGGCTTAAATAGCTCAAGTGCCATCTTCTTAGGAAGACCACACTGGTGAAGACGTAGCGTTGGACCAACGGTAATTACAGAACGGCCTGAGTAGTCAACACGCTTACCAAGAAGGTTTTGACGGAAACGACCTTGCTTACCTTTGATCATGTCTGCAAGCGACTTAAGTGGACGCTTGTTAGAACCGGTAATCGCGCGACCACGACGTCCGTTATCTAGTAGCGCATCAACAGACTCTTGAAGCATACGCTTTTCGTTGCGTACGATAATGTCTGGAGCAGCAAGATCTAGAAGACGCTTAAGACGGTTGTTACGGTTAATTACTCGACGGTAAAGGTCGTTAAGGTCAGACGTTGCAAAACGGCCGCCATCTAGTGGTACTAGAGGACGTAAGTCTGGTGGAAGTACCGGTAGTACCGTCATGATCATCCACTCTGGCTTGTTACCAGACTGTTGGAATGACTCAAGCAACTTAAGACGCTTAGTAATTTTCTTACGCTTAGTTTCAGAGTTGATTGAAGGCAGCTCTTCACGCATAGCGGCTACGTCTGCGTCAACGTCTAACGCTTTTAGAAGATCGAACACTGCTTCAGCACCCATCTTCGCATCAAACTCATCACCGTGCTCTTCAAGTGCATCCAAGTACTCTTCTTCGTTAAGAAGTTGACTGCGCTCAAGCGTCGTCATACCTGGCTCTGTAACCACATATGATTCGAAATAAAGAACACGTTCAATATCACGAAGTGTCATATCAAGCATTAGACCGATACGAGACGGAAGTGATTTAAGGAACCAAATATGCGCAACCGGGCTAGCTAGCTCGATGTGACCCATGCGCTCACGACGCACTTTGGTCAGTGTAACTTCAACGCCACACTTCTCACAGATAACACCACGGTGCTTAAGGCGCTTGTACTTACCGCAAAGACACTCGTAGTCTTTAACCGGACCAAAGATACGCGCACAGAACAGACCGTCACGCTCAGGTTTGAACGTACGGTAGTTAATTGTTTCAGGCTTTTTAACTTCACCGAATGACCATGAACGAATCATGTCAGGTGAAGACAGACCGATTCGAATATTATCGAATTCTTCGGTCTTGTTTTGTTGCTTTAGAAACTTTAATAAGTCTTTCACATTACTCTCCCAGCGGAGTCAGTCTCTAGAACCCGGCGCAAGCGCCGGGCCATCTCATAACATTACGCGGCGATTGCCGTATTACTTTTCTTCAAGCTCGATGTTGATACCCAACGAGCGAATTTCTTTAAGTAGTACGTTGAATGACTCTGGCATGCCAGGTTCCATTCTGTGGTCGCCATCGACGATGTTCTTGTACATCTTGGTACGGCCGTTAACGTCATCTGACTTAACAGTAAGCATTTCCTGAAGGGTATATGCTGCACCGTATGCTTCAAGTGCCCACACTTCCATCTCACCGAAGCGCTGACCACCAAACTGTGCTTTACCACCAAGAGGTTGCTGTGTAACAAGGCTGTAAGAACCCGTAGAACGCGCGTGCATTTTGTCGTCTACTAAGTGGTTCAGTTTCAGCATGTACATGTAACCAACCGTTACTGGACGCTCAAATTCGCGACCGGTACGACCGTCAAACAAAGTAATCTGACCGCTTTCTGGAATATCAGCAAGCTTCAGCATTTCTTTGATTTCAGATTCACGAGCACCATCGAATACAGGTGTTGCTACAGGTACGCCCTTACGAAGGTTTTCTGCCAAGCGACGAACTTCGTGGTCAGTGAAGCTATCGATGTCGACTTCTTGATGATTCTCACCAAGCTCGTACACCTTCTTCAAGAACTCACGTAACTCAGCCAGCTCACGCTGCTCTTTGATCATGCGGTCAATCTTCACACCAAGACCGTGTGCAGCCATACCCAAGTGCGTTTCTAGGATCTGACCGATGTTCATACGAGACGGTACACCTAGTGGGTTTAGAACGATATCTACCGGCGTGCCGTCAGCATCATATGGCATGTCTTCTACAGGCTGGATAGTCGAGATAACACCTTTGTTACCGTGACGTCCCGCCATTTTATCACCCGGCTGGATGTGACGTTTAACTGCAAGGTAAACCTTAACAATCTTGAGTACGCCAGGCGCTAGGTCATCGCCTTGCGTGATCTTACGACGCTTAGTTTCAAACTTCTTATCGAAGTCAGCTTTAATTTCAGCGTGTTGATCAGCGATTTGGTCTAGCTCTAGCTGTGCATCTTCGCTGTTAAGTGCAATTTCAAACCACTTTTCACGGGGTAGGCTGTCAAGCTTAGCTTGGTCAACGCCAGCACGTAACAATGCAGTTTGTGCACGACTAAAGATACCGTCTGCAAGAATTTCGAACTCGTCGGTAAGGTCTTTCTTAACCTGACGCAACTGCATGTCTTCAATTTCTAGCGCTCGCTTGTCTTTCTCTACACCATCACGGGTAAATACTTGAACATCGATAACGGTACCGTGAACAGAGTTAGGTACACGTAGAGACGTATCTTTAACGTCAGACGCTTTTTCACCGAAGATTGCACGTAATAGTTTTTCTTCTGGCGTAAGCTGAGTTTCACCTTTAGGCGTTACTTTACCTACTAAGATATCACCGCCTTTCACTTCCGCACCGATGTAAACAACACCTGATTCATCAAGCTTGCTTAGTGCAGATTCGCCCACGTTCGGGATATCAGAAGAAATTTCTTCTGGCCCAAGCTTAGTATCACGAGCGATACAGCTAAGCTCTTGAATGTGGATAGTGGTGAAACGGTCTTCCTGTGCTACACGCTCAGAAATAAGGATTGAATCCTCAAAGTTGTAACCATTCCAAGGCATGAACGCGATACGCATGTTCTGGCCAAGTGCAAGGTCACCTAGGTCTGTTGAAGGACCGTCAGCTAGCACATCACCTGCAACAATCGGGTCGCCAACGTTACATGTAGGCTTCTGATTGATACACGTGTTTTGGTTAGAACGTGTGTACTTAGTCAGGTTGTAAATATCGATACCTGCTTCACCTGGAAGCATTTCATCTTCATCTACTTTAATAACGATACGGCTGGCATCTACGTAATCAACCACACCACCACGCTTAGCAACTACAGTAACACCTGAGTCAACCGCGATGGTTCTTTCCATACCGGTACCAACTAACGGCTTATCAGCACGTAGTGTAGGTACTGCCTGACGTTGCATGTTCGCACCCATTAGTGCACGGTTCGCATCATCGTGCTCTAGGAATGGGATAATGCTCGCAGCAATTGAGACAATTTGCTGTGGCGAAACGTCCATGTACTTGATGTCTTCAGTCGGCATCAAAGTAGTTTCACCACGGTGACGACATGGGATTAGGTCGTCTACCAATTCGCCGTTCTCAGTCAACGCAATGTTAGCCTGAGCGATTGCGAATTGACCTTCTTCAATTGCAGATAAGTAATCGATTTCGTCTGTAACCACACCGTCAACAATGCGACGGAAAGGTGTTTCAAGGAAACCAAAGTCATTGGTGCGTGCGAAGCTTGCCAATGAGTTGATAAGACCGATGTTCGGACCTTCCGGCGTTTCGATTGGACATAGACGACCATAGTGAGTCGGGTGTACGTCTCGAACCTCGAAGCCTGCACGTTCACGTGTTAGACCACCCGGGCCTAATGCAGAGATACGACGCTTGTGCGTTACTTCTGACAGCGGGTTGTTTTGGTCCATGAACTGAGAAAGCTGAGATGAACCGAAGAACTCTTTAACCGCAGCCGAAATAGGCTTAGCGTTTATAAGATCCTGAGGCATCACGTTGTCTAGGTCGCCTAAGCTTAGGCGCTCCTTCACTGCACGTTCTACACGTACAAGACCCACACGGAACTGGTTCTCTGCCATTTCACCTACAGAACGAATACGACGGTTTCCAAGGTGATCGATATCATCAACTTCGTCTTTACCGTCACGAATCATTATTAACTGCTTCATTACAGAAATAATGTCTTCTTTATCTAATGTACCCGAACCGATAAGCTCTTCACGACCTAAACGGCGGTTGAACTTCATACGACCAACAGAAGAAAGGTCATAACGTTCTTCAGAGAAGAACAAGTTATCGAACAAGGTTTCTGCTGCATCTTTTGTCGGTGGCTCACCAGGACGCATCATACGATAGATTTCAACTAGCGCTTCTAGGCGGTTAGTTGAAGAATCGATACGCAATGTGTCTGAAATGTATGAACCGTGGTCTAGTTCGTTAATGTAAAGTGTTTCGAACTCTTTAATACCCGCTTGGCTAAGTGCCGCTAGGTTTTCTAAAGTTAGTTCTTCGTTTGCACTTACGATCACTTCACCAGTGTCTTCATTTACATAAGTAGCAGCGAATACGCGACCAATTAGGTAATCTGCCGGAACTTCAAGCTCTGTAAGACCTGCTTTCTCAAGTGCACGAGTGTGACGTGCAGAGATACGACGACCTGATTCAACAACGACATTTCCTTCGCCATCAATGATATCGAACTGTGCCGTTTCACCACGAAGGCGATCTGGAACCACTTCCATCATCAGCTTGTCTTTGCTGATACGCACATTAACTTTTTCGAAGAAAGTGTCTAGAATCTCTTCAGACGTCATCTCCAACGCACGTAGAATAATCGTTGCTGGCAACTTACGACGGCGGTCAATACGTACAAACAGGTTATCTTTCGGGTCAAACTCGAAGTCTAACCACGAACCACGGTAAGGGATTACACGTGCGTTATATAGCACTTTACCTGACGAGTGGGTTTTACCTTTGTCATGATCAAAGAATACACCAGGTGAACGGTGCAGCTGTGACACGATAACACGCTCTGTACCATTGATAACGAACGTACCGTTCTCTGTCATCAACGGGATTTCGCCCATGTACACTTCTTGTTCTTTAATATCTTTTACGGTACCTGGGGCAGCGTCTTTATCGAACAACACTAACCGTAGTTTTACTCTTAACGGAGCAGAGAAAGTTACGCCACGAATTTGACATTCTTTAACGTCGAAAACGGGCTCTCCCAGGCGGTAGCTTACATACTGAAGCTCTGAACTACCTGAGTAGCTTTTAATTGGAAAAACGGAACGAAATGCTGCTTCCAAACCGTATTGAGCATCTGCGTCGATCTCAATAAACTTTTTGAAAGAATCAAGCTGAATTGAAAGAAGGTATGGAATTTCCAATACCTGTGGGCGTTTGCCAAAATCCTTACGGATACGTTTCTTTTCGCTATAAGAGTAAACCATGGGTTCCTCAGCCTGCTGATTTATGACCCAACCTGCTGCAAAATGCTTTAAAACGCGTGCTATGGGCTAAAAGCTGCGTTTCAAATGGCGCACTAAGCAACAAACTTCCACAACCCTTTTTCGGGCAGATACACCAGCATACAACAAAATTTAACCAATTATTAGTTAACTTGTTGGATTTTTATGCTTTTTATGGGTATGTCCGATTGGCGCTTTTACGTAATGTAGTCAGGGTTAGAATCTACACACTATACAGCGCAAAAAGGCTGGTGGTTCAAAAAACCACCAGCCTTGCCGTCTCAGGCAATAATCTGACTAAGTCAGATTACTTGATTTCTACTGCTGCACCAGCTTCTTCAAGCTCTTTCTTAAGTGCTTCAGCTTCATCTTTGCTTACGCCTTCTTTGATAGCTTTAGGAGCAGATTCAACTACTTCTTTAGCTTCTTTAAGACCTAGGCCAGTCGCGCCGCGAACTGCTTTGATAACTGCAACTTTGTTAGCGCCGAATGAAGTCATTACAACGTCGAACTCAGTTTGTTCTTCAGCAGCAGCTGCTTCACCAGCAACAGCAGGACCAGCAACAGCAACAGCTGCAGCAGATACGTTGAATTTTTCTTCAGCCGCTTCGATAAGTTCAACCAGTTCCATTACCGGCATTTCAGCGATTGCGTTTAAGATATCTTCTTTAGTTAGAGCCATGTTCTCTAAACTCCTGGGTATAAAATGTTAAAAAAATCAATATGCCAAAAACGCCAATTACTTGGTGTCTTTGACCGCCGCCAATACGCGCACAAACTTGCCAGGAACTTCGTTGATTGTTTGAACGAATTTCCCAACTGGTGCTTTGAAGGTTGCAAGTAGTCTCGCAAGCGCTTCGTCGCGGGTAGGTAGTGCTGCAACTGCGTCCAATTTCTCTGGACCAAGAAGACCGCTACCAATTGAAAGTGCAGTAACTTTAAGCTTATCGTTAGTCTTACCGAAGTCTTTGAAAAGACGTGCCGCACCGCCTGGTGCGTCGATAGAGAAACCATAGATAAGCGGACCAGTTAAGGCGCTGTCTAAGTCTGCAAATTGACTGTCGGCTAGAGCACGTTTTGCAAGAGTATTACGTACAACCTTTAGGTATACGCCTTGCTCACGAGCTTTTACACGTAGTTCAGTCAGTTCACCAACTTCCATCCCACGGTATTCAGCAACGGCTACGGATAGAGCGCGAGACGCAACATCAGAAATTTCTGCTACGATCTCTTTTTTTGCTGCTAAACCTAGTGCCACTGAGTTCACCTCTTTGTATCTGACTTTGTTTGTAGTTACCTACTCACGCCATCAGGGTTCACAGATTGATACCAACCCTCATGGTTGATACCGCTCTACGGTGTTTGTTACCCCAGAGAGTCTGAGTCAAACCACCGTCTGCGCAGGTTGTTGTATTAAGCAGTGTGTTGACTGTGAAAGTTCTCTTACCTCTTTCACCACACCGCACCTGCGGTCTTGGACGGGAGCTGCTTATTAGCACTGCTAATTGTCACAGCTCCAACCCATAACCTTTAAGAGATTTCGATGAGCCTATGCTCAGCGAAATTAAAGACCTACAGAAGCCTTATCAAGAGCAACACCAGCACCCATTGTAGTGCTTAGGCTGATCTTCTTGATATATGTACCTTTAGCAGAAGAAGGCTTAGCTTTCTTCAGTGCTTCAAGTAGCGCTTCAAGGTTTTCTTGAATTTGGTTCGCTTCGAACGCAATCTTACCGATGCTAGCATGGATGATACCGTTCTTATCGTTACGGTAGCGTACCTGACCAGCTTTAGCGTTCTTAACTGCCGTTGCAACGTCAGGCGTTACAGTACCAGTTTTAGGGTTAGGCATAAGGCCACGTGGACCTAGAATTTGACCTAGTTGACCAACAACACGCATTGCGTCTGGGCTAGCAACTACTACGTCAAAGTTCATTTCGCCTTTCTTAACTTGCTCAGCTAGGTCTTCCATACCAACGATGTCCGCACCCGCTTCTTTAGCAGCTTCAGCATTTGCACCTTGAGTGAATACTGCAACGCGAACGTCTTTACCAGTACCGTTAGGTAGTACAGTTGCACCACGAACGTTTTGGTCAGATTTCTTCGCGTCGATACCAAGGTTAACAGATACGTCAACGCTTTCTGCGAACTTAGCTGTTGCTAGTTCTTTAAGAAGCGCTACTGCTTCATTGATTTCGTACTCTTTGCTTGAATCTACTTTTTCGCGGATCAGGCGAGCGCGTTTAGTTAATTTAGCCATTCGATTAGTCCTCTACGTTCAAGCCCATTGAGCGAGCAGAACCCGCGATAGTACGTACCGCTGCATCTAAGTCAGCCGCAGTAAGGTCTGGCTCTTTAGTTTTAGCAATCTCTTCCAACTGAGCGCGAGTAACAGTACCCACTTTCTCAGTGTTAGGACGGCCAGAACCGCTCTTGATGCCAGCTGCTTTCTTAAGCAGGTAAGACGCAGGAGGAGTCTTTGTTTCGAACGTGAAAGAGCGATCTTCGTATACCGTAATTTCTACTGGTACCGGAGCGCCTTTCTCAAGACTTTCTGTTTTCGCGTTGAAAGCCTTACAGAATTCCATGATGTTCACACCGTGCTGACCTAGTGCAGGACCAACCGGTGGACTTGGGTTAGCAGCGCCAGCTGCAACCTGAAGCTTAATAATACCGCTTACTTTTTTAGCCATTTTACATGCTCTCTTGTTTGGGTCTAACGCCTCGCAAATACAGAGATTATTTGCTCAATCGGCTTCCCGTTTCCGTTTAAAAGGGCGCGCATTATATAAGGTGATAAATTACTATGCAAGGGCTATTTAGAATAAAAAACCATCGAAAGGTCAGTATTTTTTCTTTTTGAAATAGGTAAAAGTTTCTTACGCGTTAATTCGCAACTATGTAAACAAAATATCAAATTTGGAGAAACTTAAATGGAGTTACTTTCACAAAAAGAACTGGACCAGATTTCAGGTGGTGATGGCTGGGACGTTGCATCAGGGGGACTAACTGGAGGTGGTATTGGCGCGACTGGTGTTGGTGTTGCCGTAGCCGTCGGATTTACTGTCGCTTTTCCCGTTGCAGTTGGCGTTATTGCTACAGGAGCTGCCCTAGGTGCTGCATGGGAGTATTTTACTGATGACGAATAATCCGCTAGTACTCACCGAAGAGCAAATCGAAACTGTATCTGGGGGCAATATTTCACAAGCCGCTTTTGAGGGGGGATTAGAAGGAGCAGCTACAGGTGCAAGTATAGGTGCTGCACTTGGCGCTTATGCTGGTCCATTCGGCGCGCTTATTGGCGGCCTAATTGGTACTGGTGTCGGCACTATAGTAGGCGCCGCCGATGCTGTATCAGATTACAGCGAAACGTTGGATGAATAAGTGAATTTGTCTCCGCTAGTAAGGCTTAACATGGCTTGTGCTATGCTAAGCCTGTTTTCCTTTAGTGCGTTTATTGCAAGTAATAGCCTTTTACTTTTAATCAATTACTCAGGGATTGCAGCGATACTTTGGATCCGGCTATTTAGTTCGAGAGCTCATATAGGTCAGTTAAAGCGTTTTGCAATTGCGCGTATAATTGTCACAAATTTCTTATTCGTAACTGCTTTAACTATTGGTTTATTAGTTAGTGAAGATTATAAATGGTGGGTTGTGCTTGCTGCCCTCATCATATCATCCCTAAGTTATCTCTTTCCGGTTTACCTGAATAAGCCTAATTAAAACTTTATCTGTTAATTGTGAAATTTCGTTCTTAGAGAAAAAGGATTAGCATTGTTTATCGGAGCACTGGAATATATTTGTCCCTTTACTTGGGTAATGGCATTAGTCGTTTCAAACTTTGTTTTGAAACGCTGGGCCAATATTGGTTTTTGGGATTCTTACATCGAAAGCGTGGTATTTCCTCAATGGGTTTGCCATGTCTTACACGGTCTGCCAATTTTTATTACTTTACTAGCAATATACTAGAAAAAATTAACTAACTTATTTGTCAAATAAAAAAGCCCCTATGTAATAGGGGCCTTTTCAAAATTGCGAGTCGTTGTTAGCTTTAGCCTTTCTCTACCTGACCAAATTCTAAATCTACTGGTGTAGAACGACCGAAGATAAGTACCGATACTTTTACGCGGCTCTTTTCGTAGTCTACTTCCTCTACCACACCGTTGAAGTCTGCAAATGGACCGTCTGTAACGCGAACCACTTCGCCTGGCTCGAACAATGTTTTTGGTCTTGGCTTATCAACATTTTCTTCAAGGCGATTTAGGATAGCGTCTGCTTCTTTTTGCGTAATTGGCATAGGACGGTCTGATGTACCGCCGATGAAACCCAATACGCGAGGAACGCTTTTAACTAAGTGCCATGACTCTTCGGTCATCGCCATTTCTACCAATACATAACCCGGGTAGAACTTACGCTCTGATTTGCGCTTTTGACCTGCACGCATTTCAACGACTTCTTCTGTTGGTACTAGTACCTGACCGAAGTAGTCTTCCATGTTGTGCATTTTAATATATTCAAGCAGCGTCTTCTTAACGCGAGCTTCGTATTGCGAATAGGCTTGAACTACGTACCATCTTTTCTTTACTGCTTCTTCTTCAGACATACGTTTATGCTCCTATTCCAGTAATAAAGCCAACTACACGAACGATGATGCCGTCTAGTCCCCATAAAATTAGTGCCATAACTAACGTCGCTGCAAGTACGATAAGCGTAGTTTGGTTCGCCTCTTGACGGGTTGGCCATACTACTTTGCGAACTTCTGTGCGAGACTCTTTAGCAAAGCTCAAGAAGGTACTACCTTTTTCGGTAGTTGCTGCGATGAAACCAGCTATACCAACTACTACTACAATCGCGATGGCACGGTATAGAACCGAGATCTCACCGTACATTGTGTTAGCGGTTACTAAACCGGCAAGCAGTGCAAAAACCACTACCCATTTAAACATGTCCAATGCATTGGACTGATTTTCCGTCTTTTCGCTCATGTTACGATCCTAGCACTACAGCGTCGTTGTTTTACGCACTTATTCAATGCGCAATTTAAAATTCTTCGTTTAAGTAAA
>NZ_BLIJ01000082.1:0-13476 GCF_009811475.1 Alteromonas sp. KUL150 | reverse complement strand
GTGGTGTCTACATCACAAAATTTACTTACACTGCCCTTGGGAGTTGTGCGTCTTTTCTAAGGAAAGTGCGGTATCGCAAGGGAGGGACGCGTATTATACTTAACCACTTTCAAGATACAAGCGGTTTATCGCTCCCAAATGCTCTTCCTATTATTTCTTTCTAAGATTTATTCTACCCCAATGAAACCACCGGTTTGATGCGCCCACAGCTTCGCATAAATACCATTATGAGCAATGAGTTCTGCATGTGTGCCCTGCTCTACAATATTGCCTTTATCGAGCACCAACAACCGGTCCATTTGCGCTATCGTTGACAAGCGATGTGCAATAGCGAGCACGGTTTTGCCCTCCATTACTTTGTCTAGACAAGCTTGAATGGCCGCCTCGACTTCTGAATCCAATGCAGATGTCGCTTCGTCTAGTACAAGCACAGGCGCATCTTTGAGCAATACCCGAGCAATCGCAATTCGCTGTCGCTGCCCACCAGAAAGTTTCACACCCCGTTCACCTACATGTGCGTCGTATCCTGTTCTTCCGTAACTATCGGTGAGGGTCAGAATAAAGTCATGTGCTTCGGCCTGCTTGGCAGCGCGGATCATGTCTTCTTCGGTAGCATCCGTGCGTCCGTAAAGGATGTTGTCGCGCACCGAACGATGCATAAGCGAGGTATCTTGTGTCACCATACTGATTTTGGCACGCAGGGTTTCTTGCCCAACGTGAGTGATATCTTGTCCATCGATAATGATGCGGCCGCTTTGGGTGTCGTAAAAACGCATAAGTAAATTTACCAAGGTCGATTTACCTGCACCAGAACGCCCCACTAAGCCAACTTTCTCCCCTGGCTTAATGCTTAAATCCAAGTGAGAAAAGACATCGATAGGTTTGTCATCAGCACCAGAATACGAGAAGTTCACATCATCAAACGTAATACCTCCACCGCTAACTTTAAGTGCATTTGCCTCGGGTTTGTCTTTAACCGCAATAGGTTGAGCCAGCGTGTTCATGCCGTCCTGCACTGTGCCCAAGTTTTCAAATAAGCCTGATACTTCCCACATTACCCAGTGGGACATGCCGTTTAAACGAAGACACAAACTTATAGCAATGGCGATGTCACCGGGGCTCGCGATGTTTTCCATCCACAAGTACACAGACAGCGCGCCCACAGTAAAAATGAGAATGGCGTTAGCCATTTCCACGCAGAATTCCAATACGGTGACCAAACGCATTTGCGGGTAAACCGTTTTAAGAAAACCATCCATGCTCTCTTTTGCGTAATCCGCTTCACGGCGGCTATGTGAAAACAGCTTTACCGTTGTGATATTGGTATAGCTATCAACAATACGCCCCGTCATTAATGAACGCGCGTCTGCTTGTTTTTGCGATACTTCTTTTAGTTTAGGCACCAGCACTTTTAAGATGCCAATGTACACAAAGAACCACACGATAAGCGGCATGGCTAGGCGCCAGTCAGTGCTGAATATAAGCACAACCATTGAGATAAAATAAACACTGATATACACCAGCAAGTCGAGAACTTTAGTCACGGTCTCTCTCACTGATAGTGCGGTTTGCATTACCTTAGTGGCAACACGCCCGGCAAATTCATCGTGGAAGAACGTTAGGCTTTGACCCAGCAAATAGCGGTGCGCCTGCCATCTAATGCGCATTGGGTAGTTCCCCATCAACGACTGACGGGAAAATAAGGAGCGAAGCAAAATAAACAGGGGAATTAGTACAAGTACGGTAACTCCCATTCCTATAAGTGTAAACTTTTGGTCGGCTAAAAATGTTTCGCGATTTTGCTCGGAAAACCAATCGACTAGCTGTCCTAAGAAACCAAACAATGCCACTTCTAGCATGGCAACAATTGCACTTAGCACGGAAACGGTGAGAATTACGCCCCACATACCTTTGGTATAATACTTACAAAAAGCAACAATGCCTTGCGGTGGTTGGGTAGGTGGCGTATCAGGGAAAGGCTGGGTAAGCTTTTCAAAAAATGAAAACATGTAAAACTCGTTAATTATTCAGTGACAGAGCACATTTACGCATGCCCCAAAATGCTAGGTCACAATTCTACACGATATAAAAACGCGTGTTGAACTTTGCGTCATGTTTTACCGCAAAGTTCATTTAAAGTTAGTTAATACTATGGAGTAATAAGGGCTGATTTCCTTTCTCTTTTACCGTGTTAGAAAGCTCATGACCACGCCCGTTGATAGAACACTTGGTCATGGCTGCTAAACAAAGAGAAGCTGTTAGGTGGTTTGACTGAACAACCAGCCCCAATTAGATGATGTCGTGAACCGCTGGCAGCGACATAGACAAACACGGTTCGTTTAATTGGTAAGACTACTCGTTTGTATATCCGAGTTCTGTCAGAATACTCTCCACTTTTTTGACGTGCTCGGCCTGCCATTGCGCTAACGTCATAGCCCCGTCTTTCTCGGCCCGCTTTTTGGCAGTGTCAAAGGCCGTTAATGCATCCGCTTTTGGAATAACAGCAATGCCCTCCTCGTCCGCCACGATAATGTCTCCCGCGTTAACTACAACACCACCGCAGCTCACTGGTTCATTCAGCGGCGATATGCATTTTTTTGCACCCGGCTTAGGTACCACACCGCGAGCAAACACGGGAAACTTGTTTTCGCGTGTTTCTGCAATATCACGAATCACACCGTCAATAACAAAACCTTTGATCCCGCGAGCCTGCGCAATTGCACACACATTACCACCAGCGACAGCGAACTTGTCATCGGCCTCTACGACAATAATGTCACCAGGGCTTGCGCGATAAATTGCCGCATGGAGCATAAGATGGTCTCCTGGTTCACATTTTACGGTGAAAGCTGGGCCAGCTATACGCGGGATACCATCCCATAAAGGTTTTATGGCGTAATCCATAAACTGGTCTCTTGGAAGCGCATCTGCGTATTCGCAAGGCGAGACGCTGTCAAAAGGGATATTGTCTAATTCCATTGCCTTTCCTGTCTTTTTTCTGGTGAGAGAAATCACTATAACGAAATTAAGGCCCCAAGTTGTTACAAGCTGTGTATTTTCACTATAAACACTTTTTCTGTTAGCACTGCCATGCTAAAAACATGTGTGATTATAAAAGGCGAGTAGGTGTTTCAAGTTCTTAACCTTTCAAGCAAATGAGAGAGCTATTGCCTCGAGCCAAAAACAAATTAACGGTAGATGTCACCACTACCGATAAAATAAAAAGGAAAAACTCGACATGTTACGTAGCGTTTTAAGCTTAAGCGTGGCGCTGGCCTTAACGGCTTGTAGCCCACAAAATTCGTCCACAGAACAACAGACACAAAGCGCGGCCACTGAAGAGGCTCAACAGCAGCTTTCCTCAGGTGTTATAAAAGAAAATATGGACTTGTCTGTTGACCCAGGTGATGACTTTTTCCGCTATGTAAACGGCAAATGGTTTGATAATTTTGAAATACCGGCAGACAAATCGAGCTACGGCTCTTTCGTGATCCTTCGCGATGAAGCGCAAGACCACGTAATGGACATTATTAAATCATCTGCCGAAGGTGACTTTAAAGCGGGAAGCGACGAACAGAAAGTGGGGGATTTCTACCGTGCCTATATGGACATGGAGACCCGCAACGAGCTTGGCACGACGCCGCTAAAACCTGAGCTATCCAAGATTGATGCTATTGAAGACTATACCGACCTTGCCGAGTACTTCGCATACGCCGCTCGCTATGGCTACGGCACACCATTTAGCCTAACCCAATATCCAGATCTTAAATCGCCGAAAGAATATTTGATGTATACGTGGCAGTCGGGACTGGGGCTTCCTGAGCGCGAGTACTATTTCAAGGACGATGAGACGTCACAAACCATTCGTGATGCCTACGTTAAACATATCCAAACCATGTTTGAGCTAGCGGGCTTCGAGGCGCCTAAAGAAAGCGCAGATATGCTCTTCGCGCTAGAGACGAAGATTGCTCAACTGCACATGAAAAAAGAGCAAGCCCGTAACTTTGCTGCCAATTACAACAAGCTAAACATTGAAGAGCTCAAAGCCTTAATGCCTAAGTTCGACTGGGACGCTTACCTTTCTGAAGCTAACATTAGCGACATTCCTTCACTCGGCATTTTACAAAAAGACTACATGCAAAACATTGATGGCGTTATTGCTGAAACCTCACTTGAGGACTGGAAGACGTTTCTTAAATGGGGCTTGTTAAATGCGTCTGCCGGCCGTCTGAACGCCGAACTCGATGAAGCAAACTTTAACTTCTACAGCAAAGTGCTTCGCGGCGTAGAAGAGCAGCAGCCACAATGGCGTCGTGCAGTGAGTCTTTCAAATGCCCACGTTGGTGAACTTATCGGTAAGGTCTATGTAAAACAGCACTTCCCGCCTGAAGCGAAAGATCGCATGATGGAAATGGTTAATAACCTGTTGTTAGCTTACAAAGAAAGTATCGAAAATCTTGATTGGATGACAGATGAAACTCGTGCGCAAGCGCTGGACAAATTGTCTAAGTTTACCGTGAAAATTGGTTACCCAGACCAGTGGAGAGACTACTCAGCGCTGACAGTTAATGCCAGTGACCTGTTTGGAAATTTAAAGCGTTCTTCGGACGTGCTGTACGAAGAAATGCTTAAGAAACAAGGCGGCCCAGTGTGGACCCATGAATGGGGCATGACACCACAAACCGTTAATGCCTACTACAACCCACCGCTAAACGAAATTGTATTCCCTGCGGCTATCCTGCAACCTCCGTTCTTTGATATGAACGCCGAAGACGCGGTTAACTACGGTGGTATTGGCGCAGTAATTGGTCACGAAATTGGCCATGGTTTTGATGATTCAGGGTCAACTTTCGACGGTGACGGCGTTCTGAGAAACTGGTGGACTGATGAAGATCGCGGCGAGTTTGAAGCACGCACTGCAAACTTAATTGAACAGTATAACCAGTTTGAGGTTCTGCCAGACTTGCACGTGAACGGTGAATATACCTTAGGTGAAAACATCGGCGACCTTGGCGGCATCAGCATCGCACTTAAAGCTTATCATCTGTCTCTTGATGGTGAAAAAGCGCCTGAACTAGATGGTTTTACTGGCGATCAGCGTGTATTCATTGGTTACGGCCAAGTGTGGGCCAGCAAATACCGTGAAGAAGCCTTGCGCAGCCAAGTACAAACCGATACTCATTCACCTACCAAGTTCCGCACTAACGGTGCTGTTCGCAACGTGCCTGAATTCTACGAAGCGTTTAACGTGACCGAAGAAGATGCGTTGTATTTACCACCAGAAGAACGCGTGAAAATTTGGTAATTCGCATACACATGCGCGCGTAGATAATACGTCAGTTAAAGCCCCATGTTTTGTTCGTCAAACTGGGGCTTTTTCGTGGTGTAACAAAAATAGAATTAAGCTGTTTTAGATAACTAAATATGAATGTAAGAGCAACTATCGTTTTTATGATCTTGGCGCTGCTTTACTTAGCGACGTTGCCGTTTTCACCTTATGTCGCACAATTCCTACCTAAAGCGCTTCCCATCTGTGTACTGATGGTATTTGCGTTTATAAAGCTTAATAGTACGCCGCGATATGTCGTGTTGGCTGCACTACTTTTTAGCATGGCTGGAGATATTAGTCTGGCTATACCGTTTGAGGACAGTTTTATAACTGGATTATCGTGCTTTTTCCTTGCGCATTTATCCTACGCCGTATGCTTTGCTTCACTGCATTGCCGTCAACAAAGAATACACACCGACGATGTTATTTCGCACAAAACTAAGTGGCTAGTTAGTATTATTATCGTTAGTTTCGCCACGCTGATGGCTGCCCATATCCTGCCAGCATCGAAAAGCTTATTTTACCCTGTCGTCGCCTATATTAGCGTTATCACGCTAATGGGGTTAGCCGCAGTGTGCCTGGCACGAACCAAGCTAATTATAGCTGGCGCTATGCTTTTTGTGGTCTCAGATGCCATTCTCGCCCAGTCGGTTTTTAAAACGCCGCTTCCATCATCAGCCTTTTGGGTTATGACGACGTATTATGCCGCGCAATATTGTTTAACGGTGGGCCTTGTTAACGCGTTATTAAGAAAACAGACAAGGTAGGATTAGTTAGACAACGACGTTAAAACGTCTAGCGCCACATCGACTTTTTCAACTGGCACAAAAATATGGTCATGGTAATACGCGGCCACCACGTTTGCGCTAATTCCCGCATTACCCAGCGCGGTGGACATAGCTGCAGTCATGCCTACCGCTTCCAAACTTGAATGCACTTCACACGTTATACAGCGGTAGTAGCCTTCAAATTGCAGATTAGCTTGCTTGGCCGCGGCCACTGGCAGGATGAGCGTTGTGCCCTCGCATTCCTGAAACATGCCTTTAGCCACCGAGACAAGCGTGCTTGATAACTTGTCGGCAGGCAGTGTAGTGAAAACATAATTTTCACTACTCGCCACGGGATTTAAGTTTTTAAGTAACACGCTTAAGTCGGTTTCGGCTATCACGATACGCTCTTTTATTTTAAAGCTATGATTTGATTAAAGCTTTTTAGCTCTAATACGCTTACCTTTAATTTTACCCTCTCTGAACTGCGTCATGGCTTTTTTCACGCTACGCGCTTTTACAGCGACAAAACTCATACTGTTTTGAACTGCGATTTTGCCTAGGTCATCGCCAGGAATTCCCGCATCTTTGGTCAGCGCCCCAACTAAATCACCAGGACGAAGTTTTTCTTTTTTACCGGCGCTTAATGAAATACAGGTGAACTCAGGCTGAGTAATTTTGTTTTTATGGAACCGTAAACTTTGCGCGCCTTTAAGTGGAATATCGCTTTCCTGTAGCACTTCTATTTTTCTTAAAAAATGCTCTTCCTCATCACTTACCAGAGTGATAGCCATGCCTTTTGCACCTGCTCGCGCTGTGCGTCCTATCCGGTGAATATGGGTTTCGGGCTCTTCGCTCACGGTGTAGTTTATAACACAGGCAACATCGTCTATATCTAATCCTCGGGCTGCTACATCCGTGGCAACAAGCACTTGCAATGAGTCGCTGGCAAACTGCATCAACACAGAGGTTCTTTGATGCTGCTCCATATCCCCCTGAAGCCCTTTTGCACTAAAACCGTCTTCAATTAATTCATCTACGACGTCATTGACCTGAGTTTTACGGTTACAGAAAACAATGGCATTTTTAGGCTGATATTCCGTCAACACCGCTTTAAGTGCCTGCGTGCGGGTGTGAGGTAATACGTTGTAACCCAGCTGAGTTATTGCAGGCTTATTCTCTTGAGATTCTACTTTGCAAGTTACCGGATTATGCAGGTACTGCTTTGCCACACGCTCAATTTGTTCGGTGAAGGTGGCAGAGAACAACAGAGTTTGTACCTGTTTTGGCGTTTGACCAAAAATAACCCGCAGGTCATCTTCAAACCCCATGTCTAACATGCGGTCCGCTTCATCAAGAACGCGTAATTTTACATTACGTAAATCAATGCGGCGTTTCTCAACGTGATCCATTACGCGGCCTGGCGTTCCTACAATGATATGCGGGCTATGTTTAAGCGATTGAATTTGCGGCCCCATCGGCTGACCACCACACAAGGTGGTCACTTTGATGTTACCGATATCTTTTGCCGCAGTACGGCACTGCTGCGCGACTTGTTCAGCTAATTCTCGCGTAGGGCAAAGCATAATTGCCTGCGTAGTGAAGTCATTCACTTCTATCTGCTGCAACGCGGGGATCACGAAGCACAGCGTTTTGCCACTGCCGGTCTGGGCCTGACCGATAACATCTTTACCCTGCAATGCCTCTGGAAGTGACTGCGACTGTATGGGAGAGAGCTGGTGTATACCTTGTGAGTCTAGCGCCTTTGCGATGGCGGGATTTATATCTAATTGCTTTACTGTTTCAACTGTCATTAATTTGGGTTCCAAAGGTGCACTACACCATGTTCGGTATGATGAGCTATGCCGTATTCTTGGGACACCATGTCACTCCATGAAGAAAGCCGCTCATTAAATTCATCACTCATTTTCACATCGGCCGCCGCTAACTTGAGCTTTTCTAAAACCAAAACACAGGTGTCTTTCTTGGATAGTGCTAGGTAGGCCGTTGAGATATCGTACTTACTTGAAAGTGTTATTGTCTCACATTTGAATTGATTTGGATTGCATCCAAAGTCAATCGCGCCCTGAGAACCGAAAATCGTATCTATTTCGTTGTTAAATAATGCTTCAACTAGCTCGTTCCAAGAGCCATAAGCGCTCACTTTAAATCCATTTTCAAGGGCAACGTTATAGCGATAGTCTTCTAATAGCGTCCCTACTCTGAATGTTCGCGGTACATCATCAAAGATTTCAAAATGGGGTTTATTTATGCCGTAGAGACCGTGCAGATTGCGTGACACCGGCGTTATCCAGTGAAACACATCGTCTCTTTCTTCCGTACGAATAACGGCAAAAACCAATACGTTCGATTTAGACATCGCCTCTTTAGCAATGCGCTCCCAAGGCGCCGACAATATATCTTGTGGCAAGGAAATTTCTTTGAGAACGCTATTAACAAGGTCAGCAGCGATGCCTTTTAACTTGCCCCGCTCCCCCTTTTCAGAAAAGAGTGGAACCACGTCTGCAATTACCCAAAGGTCGCTTGCATCAGCATCCAACTGACCTACTAGACTCACAAGACCATAGGCTAGCTCTATCTCGGAAAAGCTCACTGACAGCGTAGATTTCACATTATTAGCAAGCAGGTGAAAGTCCTCAGAGTTTTTATACTCACTAATTTTTTCGCTTACGCGTTCTGCAAATTGAAAAGAGGTGGAATTTTTATCGATAGCAATATAGCTGACCGCGACTTCTTTTAGCTGATTCCCTGCGTTCGGCGTACAGGGCACGGTCTCGCCACACTCAAAAGCAAACAATGGAGATATCCAATAATACTCCCGTTCATTATCTGCCGTTCTAATTAGATTAAGATAGAGACGAGGGCTCGCCTGCTCTTCATCTGACATAGGTAGCAGCTCAGTTTGCTCCGATGATAAGGCATTTTCCAGCACCATACGGGCATACTCATCGATGCTTTCTCGCAGAGGTTGAGAAAACACATTTTGCAAGTCATGGGTATCGGACTGAAAAAGGACCTGTGCCCTTGCGGAATTGATCCACAGGGCACTTAAACAAGCAATGAGTACAATTAGGCTTGGAAAGCCTTTTCTAGTTTCCATTGTAACGTTTGTCCGGCGAAGAATGGGACCATATCGGTGCCATCAGCTAAGGTAACTTGTTCTGGCACCATCCACGACTCTTTAACTAATGTCATTGTAGTTGTATTTCGCGGTAAACCATAAAAATCTGCACCATAATGGCTGGCAAAGCCTTCTAGTTTGTCTATTGCGCCTAGCTGTTCAAACACTTCTGCGTAAAGCTCAATTGCCGACCACGCACTGTAACAACCCGCACAGCCACATGCGTTTTCTTTTTTGTGTTTCGCGTGAGGCGCTGAATCTGTTCCTAGAAAAAACTTTTTATTGCCGCTCGCCACCATATCGCGAAGCGCTTTTTGATGCGTATTGCGTTTAAGTACTGGCAAACAATAATTGTGTGGCCGTACTCCCCCCACGAGAAGGTCGTTGCGATTTAGTAATAAATGCTGAGGAGTGATGGTGGCACCAACAAAATCACTCGCGCTTGCAACAAAACTTGCCGCATCTGCGGTCGTAATATGCTCAAACACTACTTTTAGTTTTGGAAACGCCTCAACGATTGGGCCTAGGTGTGTATCGATAAACACTTTTTCACGATCGAAAATATCGATGTGGTGCTCTGTCACTTCCCCGTGAATGAGTAGCAACAAACCTTGTTCTTGCATGGCTTGGAATACAGGGTATAAAGCCTGAATACCTTTTACTGCCGCGTCAGAATTCGTCGTTGCTCCCGCAGGATACAACTTGCACGCCGTGACACCGGCTTGCTTGGCGTCAACAATATCTTGAGGTGTTGTTTGATTAGTAAGAAACAGGGTCATTAATGGTTCGAAGCTACTGCCACTAGGTCTTGCAGCCTCAATACGGCTTTTGTATGCCATCGCCATATCAGCATTGACCACAGGCGGCACAAGGTTCGGCATTACAATAGCACGTTGAAAGCAGCGCGCGGTTGCCGGAACGGTTTCTGCCAACATTTCGTTATCGCGAAAATGAAGATGCCAATCATCTGGCGTGGTAATGGTGAGCGTTTGCATGCCTTGTCTCTCTTAGTACTTATTCAAACAGAGGGATATATTGCGCGCAATAATAGCACAACTCACAATTTTTGCGCGCAGAACGAGACTACGGTTTTGGGCTATGGCTGATTTTTTTCGTGCTCTACCCAAATTAGCTTGTTGACGTCATAGCCAGCAGCTGTGGCTGTATCTAAAAGCTGAGAACGCACATCATCGGCAATTGAGGGCGTGCGAGCTAAGATCCAAAGATAGTCTTTATCAGGGCCGGTGATTAACGCGTATTGGTATCCTTCTTTATCTAGTTCCATGATTACGTAGCTCGCATAAAATGGGCCAAAGAAAGAGACCTTAAGGTGTCCGATTGAAGGGGAATCTACAAAATACGCTTTGCCCTCCGCTTCATCCCAAGCGTTGTCTTCTTTAGAAAAACCACGATTGATAACTTTTACACCACCGTCATCGCGCATGCTGTAGGTTGCTGTAACATTGCTTAACCCTTCCTCGAAACTATGATCGTATCTTGCAATTTCGTACCACTTACCTAAGTAACGAGGAAGCTCAAATTCATTAACCGGTGTAACCTTTTCAGGTACACCAGTACATCCGGATATACCCAAAAGGAAAATCCCGCTTGCCATCGCAAAAATCAGTTTTTTAAACATATGTTCTCTCTCCTTAAACTTTTTTATAGCAAAGGCGCGTTGCTACTCAACACGGCCGTCGCTTGACACAACAGAGCATTGACCCTCAATGTGAGGCTCGACCATTCGATATAAGCCAGCTGTCGTTATAAAAAATAATTTCGCCTAATCAAACTTTTATTATGAGTGCCCTCATATTACAGTGCCTGACGAGTAACAACGAATTGATACCAATAACGAGTGCCTTAACGTCTTGTCCACTCGATATTTTGAATAGGAAGTAGAACAAATGAACGCACATTTTCCACACGCAAGCCGATTAATTTACGGGTGCATGGGGCTCGGTGGAGGTTGGAATGATTCACCTGTCACAAAAGATGATATTAGCCAAGCCCGCTCCATTATCGACACCGTTTTAGACCTAGATATTAACGTATTTGACCACGCCGATATTTATACCTTTGGCAAAGCCGAAACTGCCTTTGGTGAGGCACTGAAAGAAGCGCCCGAGTTAAAAGATAACATGATCATCCAATCAAAATGTGCAATACGCTTTGAAGATGATTTGGGACCAAAGCGTTACGATTTCTCTGCGAACCATATCCACAACTCGGTGGAAGGTATTCTTTCACGCTTAGGCATAGAGCAGCTTGATGTTTTATTGCTTCATCGCCCTGATCCATTAATGGAGTTAGAAGAAGTCGCGGGGACACTACAGCTTTTACAACAGCAAGGAAAAATTAAGCATGTGGGCGTATCAAACATGCACGGGCACCAAATTAACTATCTTCAATCAGCGCTCTCAACGCCGATAGTCGCCAACCAGTTAGAAATGAGCTTGGGTTTTAGAGACTGGTTAGAAGACGGTATTACAACCAACAATGCTGCAAACCGCAACATCGGGTACGCGCCTGGCACACTTGAATATTGCATGATGAACAATGTACAGCTGCAGGCATGGGGAAGTTTGGCCCAAGGCAAGTATACGGGTGCAACGGCAGAAACGAGTAGTGATAAAGACACGGCTGATTTGGTTGCGCATCTTGCGGGTGAATATCAAACGACACCCGAAGCTATTGTGTTGGCTTGGCTTATGCGCCATCCCGCAAATATTGCTCCGGTTTTGGGTAGTACCAACGTTGAAAGGATTAAGGCTAGTCAGAAAGCGATGGGTGTCCACCTGACCCGAGAGCACTGGTATAAGCTATTTGAGGTAGCTCGCGGCCAAGAGATGCCATAAGAATCACCGAGGGAAATAGTATGTTGAAAGGTTTTCATCATGTTGCTGTTATTTGTAGCGATTACCCGCGATCAAAGGCGTTTTACACGGACGTCTTAGGTTTTTCTATCATTGATGAAAATTACCGAGAAGCCAGGGATTCGTATAAGTGCGACTTGGGCTTGCCTGACGGTAGTCAAATAGAATTGTTTTCGTTTCCAGGCGCACCGCAAAGGCCGTCACGCCCCGAAGCACAGGGGCTCCGGCACTTGGCATTTAAAGTCGACAACTTGGACGAAGTGATTAATCACTTAACGAAAAAGCGCGTGGAATGCGAACCGGTAAGAATTGATGAATATACCGGCAAACGATTTACGTTTTTCCAAGACCCTGACGGTTTACCTCTAGAGTTATATGAGCGCTAAAGGGCGTTCTTTTATTAAAAAAATGCCGAATAGAAGCGTGTCTTTATTCGGCATTTTTTAGTTAAAGCGTCTGATCATTTGGACTAATCGAGCATTCTAACTTCCCGCTGCGGAAATGGAATATCAATATCATGCTGTTGAAGTGCGTTAAAAATAGCTTGATTGAGTGCATATCGCACCTCGAAATGCCTGACCGCGGGTGCCCACACCCGAATTCCAAAGTTGATGCTACTATCGCCAAAGTTATCAACGCCAATGGCCGGTGACTTTTCAATGCTTACACCGTCAACGGTTTTAACCGCGTTTCGAATTACGTCAATTACGTTGTCTACATTACTAGAGTATGCAACACCGATTTCCAACTCGATAAGCATATTTTCTGCAGAGTTGTGCAATATTTCGCCTACAATAAGCTTATTGGGAATTTGAATATGCACATTATCTTCGTCGATAAGTATGGTGTAGGGCAGCATCACTTGATCGACAACACCGGCAACCCCACGAACGCGAATGGTATCTCCCACAACAAAGGGGCGAGTGATGATAATGGTAAATCCAGCCGCATAATTTGCCAGCATTCCCTGAATGGCAAGGCCTGCCCCCAAGCCCACTGCGCCTAACGCAGCAATGAGTGGCGTAACACTAATACCAACATTGCCTAACGCAATGATGATGACAAGCCCAAGTACCACCAATTTACAGGCGCCACCAGTGAAACGACTAAGCGTGACATCAATGCCTTTGCTTACCATTAGGTTTTCAACCACATGGCCTATTTTGTTGGCAACCCACCAACCAATGAAAAATATGATGATGGCACCTACAATTTGGAAGCTGTAGGTCACTGCAAATTCAACCAGTGTGTCGTATAGCGCTTGCGCTTGTTTTAATTCATCCATTTAGCGTGAGTACAATTAGCGGTGATACTTGAATAGGTGAAGAGTATACCACTCCGCATAGACAATTACCCTCTCAG
>NZ_BLIJ01000081.1:0-7856 GCF_009811475.1 Alteromonas sp. KUL150 | reverse complement strand
CTGGCACTGTTTAAGAGAAAGTAAGGCCTGCTGATGACAAGCCTAAGAAAAAACGAACATTAGTTAGCGTATTCGCTTGCCTCTATTTCAGCCAAACGCGCCTTTGTAGGGTTCTTAATGTAGTTATACACCAAGCCCACAAATAGTAACGCTGCAAACCCTGTTGCCACCATGAAACCGTATTTAGCATCGCCGCCATTAGCGTCACTCACAAGCCCCATTATAAAAGGCCCGGCTGCCGCACCTGCGGCGGTGAAGAACAATATAACGCCGGCTACACTGCCGTGCTGATGCTTAGGAAAACAGCTTATCCCTTTGGAGTTGAAGGTTGGGTATATGACTGACATGAAAATACCTGTCAAAGGGAACAAGAACAGGGCAACTTGTTTTCCGCCCCACAAACCAATACCGAAACACAATACAATCGCGCCAGTGAATAGCATCAACACAAGTGCCCAGTTGAAACGAGACATCATCCAGATGCCTACAAATCGCCCTGCCGCTCGAAGAATAAAGAAGGCGGTCACTGAATATATGGCCAACGTTTGTGAAAAGCCTTCTGTATAACAATCATACGTCGCCTTAAGTGTGGTTGCATCGCACACTAAATAGCTTGGCATCCAAACATAAATTGCACTTTCTGCAGCAACATAAAGAAATGCACCTATCGAGAAACCCAGCGCATAGGGATTTTTAACCAATTTCAGACTTTGCGCTATAGATACCTTTTCTTCACCGTTTCCGGTGTTTCTTGTATAAGCAGGGTACTTAACTAATAACGCCCCCACAATGAGTACGGTGCAAACACCACCGGCAATGACATATAACCACTGCCATGCAACGCCTTGATGAATAAGGTATGCAACAATTAACGGGCCAATGATTGCACCTACGCCAAAGAATGCTTCCGCGCCGTTCATGGTAGCTGTGTGCTGTTTAGTAGATGACGAGATATCGCCAATTAACGCCAGGGCACCCGTTTTGAAGATACCCACGGCTACACCTGAAAGACTCATTAGACTCACAATAAGCATAAAGTCGTTGGCAATTAGGAAGCTGTAGCATGCTAGGCCAAAAAGCGCGAGCCCTATGATTATGGTAGGTTTTCGCCCTAGCTTATCGGCTAAAAAGCCCAAAAATAGACCTGATAGCGCAATACCCAGCATAGGGAGTGAGTGCATCAAGCTAGCTTGTGCATTAGTGACCGAAAACGCCACTTTTACTTCTTTGATTATCTCGCCTACAGAATCTGATGTCATTGCAAACATCATAAACATAAGGTACGTCAACCACCTGATAATTCTGCTACTAGAGTCATGATTAGGCATATTTTGTCTCGCAATTACACTGGCGAAAGGATTAGCTTAACCTTTCTTAAATTCATAAAAATACGTTTACTGTTTCACGTACTCATTTTGTAAAAAATAACGATTTAATAACCTTGAAAAATAAGCTTAATCGTTTAAGATAAAAGTTAACAGAATTTAAAAAGCCTGTAAACCCGATAATTTGGATGGGCTAACTTAGCATACAAGTGTGTAACAATTTGGAGTTTTCTATGAGCTATGCTGCTGACAGTGGTGTATGTTTAGACAGAATCTTGGCATCTACCGATTTATCTGGCCTTACAAAGAAAGACGCGACGACATTCACTCGTCGATTGAAGGCGCATTTTCCCCGTCTTTTTGAAAAATATACTTACGTCTATGGTCATCAGTACGACTGCTATTTTCATTTACAAAAGCTCGTTGAAATTTTAAGAGATGGTTTAAAAAACCGGAAGCCTGCACTTAAAAAGTTAGATAGCCGGCGCCTCGACTCTCCTTTATGGTATCGCGATGAAGAACAGGTCGGAATGGCCTGTTATGTTGATTTGATGGGACCAACGCTCAACGACCTACACGACAAAATTGACTATTTCAAAGCACTTGGTGTTACTTACGTTCATTTGATGCCTTTATACGATGCCCCTAAAGGTGATAGTGACGGTGGATATGCAGTTTCGGATTACCGCAAGGTAAATCCAACTTTAGGAACGGTCAAAGATCTGGAAAAACTTGCTGACGCACTCCAAAAAGAAGGGATTAATCTTGTTCTCGATTTCGTCTTTAACCATACCTCAGATGAGCATACCTGGGCCAAAGAGGCGTTAGATGGTAACAAACAATATCAAAACTATTACTACTTGTTTGATGACAGAACGATTCCAGATCAGTACGAACATACGCTTAGAGAAATCTTTCCACAGGTAAGAAGAGGCAGTTTTACCTTTAATGAGCAAATGGAAAAGTGGGTGTGGACCACATTCAACAGTTTTCAGTGGGATCTTAACTACAGCAACCCAGAAGTATTTAATGCAATCACTTCAGAAATGCTTTTTCTTGCAAACCTGGGCTGTGCTGCGCTGCGTTTAGACGCATTGGCGTTTATATGGAAAGAACTGGGCACAAACTGCGAAAACCAAGAAAAAGCACACGTGCTGATTCAAGCGTTTAACTGTTGTCTTCAAATTGTAGCGCCCGCCGTAGTGTTTAAGTCAGAAGCTATCGTACATCCCGATGAGGTACTGAAATATATCGATAAAGACGAGTGTCAACTGTCTTACAATCCACTGTTAATGGCGTTGCTATGGAACTCGCTGGCAACGCGCAAAACGCGGCTTTTAACCAGCTCAATGAAAAAGAGTTTTGCAATATCTGATAACTGTACCTGGGTAAACTATGTGCGCTGTCACGATGATATAGGATGGACATTCGACGATGCTGTCGCGCATGACATTGGCATTAATCCGTTCGATCATCGTTTGTTTCTCAATCAGTTTTACACCGGAAGGTTCGAAGGAAGCTTCGCAAACGGCGTACCTTTTGCTGAAAACCCGTCTAACGGCGATTGCCGGGTATGCGGGTCGCTAGCATCACTGTGTGGCTTGGAAGGCGCACTAAGCGATAACGACGCGCAAGGCGTAGACGAAGCGGTAAAACGCATGTTATTGCTCTACGGCATTACGTTTAGTATCGGCGGTATTCCTTTGCTTTATTCAAGTGATGAAATTGGAAAGCTTAATGACTACAGCTACCGTGATGACGATAGCAAGAAACACGATGACAGATGGGTAAATCGGATCGCTGTGACTAATGAAGACACCCAGTTAGCACTAGGTGAAACCACACCTTCAAATACGGCGCAGACCGCGAGCCTGCGCGTTTTTAAAGGTCTTCAGCAAATGATAGCGATAAGGAAGCAGAACGCCATCTTCGGTCAGGCCAAGACCCATATACTAGAAACCCACAATCAGCATTGCTTCGCCTTTTTGCGTGAAAATATTGAGGGTGAAAAGCTTCTTGCGATTTGTAACTTTAGTGAACACCCTCAATCACTATCCCGTAGCATTTTGGCAACACTTAAGCACTCTGCGAGTAAAGATTTGCTTACTGGTGAAACGGTCGAGATAAACTCTTCAGCACTACTACTCGCCCCGTTTCAACAAATGTGGCTACTTCCCGCATAATTATCTTTCTATAAACTACACCCAACTAATTTCTAGCGTCAGCTAGCAGATTAGTTGGGACTTGTTCAGCAAACAATTTAAATTCATTCACGTCAACAACTTAACAACTATCCCATAGTTTCAAAAGCAATTGAAAAAATTACTACTATACTTAAGTGTGTTGGTGATTATTTCACATGCTTGGAAGTGTGCGACACGTTAGACCACTAAAAGCGCAGGAAGTGAGAACATGCATGCTCCAATAGGTTTGGTTTAATACTTGCTAGGTTAATTCTTGCTAAGACTTCTTGGAATACTATTAGCAGTACTTCTCTGAATTAAGCCGCCGGCGAAATTCGAATTGTGTCATATGGATATGTTTAACATGGTAACGGATAGAACGATGCAAAGTGATAGCACTTTGGAATACATGTGCCCTTATTGCGGGGCAATTAATGATTTTAAACTCGACAGTCTTCGCGATATGTATCACGAACAGCATGAGTCATGCAGTTGCTGTAACAAGATACTAAGCCTGACCCCCGCTGACGGGATTGCAGGACGCGTAAATCTTATCGTCGATGAGATTATTAACGACAATGTCATCAAGTAACCTTCGCTTCTAGGTTAGTTCATGTCTCTCTAAACAAAAAACCGCTGAATTCAGCGGTTTTTTTAATGCTAGCAACGGGATGAGCCTAACGGAAAAACTCCCGCTTTAACTCGTTGTCTGTAAGGAAGCGGCCGCCTAATGCAGACGTCTTTGTATATGAATTCGTATCTCGAATGCCACGCGCCTTAACACAATAATGTGTGGCATTTATGCTCACTGCAACGTCTTCAGTGTTTGTGAGCGTTTGCAATGCCACGAGCACTTGCTGAGTTAACCGCTCTTGCACCTGGGGGCGTTGCGCAAAAAAGCCAACGAGCCTGTTTATTTTTGAAAGCCCAATTACGGTGTCTTTGGGAATGTAAGAAACCGTAGCAGTGCCATCAATAGTGACAAAATGATGCTCACACGTGCTTGTCAGGCTGATGTCCGAAACCTGCACTGGCTGATCAATCTGCATCTTATTTTCGATAGCAGTAATTTTAGGAAACTTTCGATAGTCCAGCCCACCAAAAATCTCATTAACATACATTTTAGCGATTCGCGCCGGCGTGTCACAAAGACTATCGTCAGCCAAATCTAAACCAAGCGTGTCCATAACATCTCGCATGGCACTTTCAATTCGCTTTCGCTTCTGTTCATCTGTCAGCCCATTAGCTACCATTGGCGTTTCTAACCCTTTGGCCTCCAATGCATCTCGTACACGTTGTGCTGATTCTGAAATAGAGTGGTCCAGTGCGTCGCGCACAATTACCGCTTCTTTTGCTAACATTGCTTTATCCGTTGTTACTGCTTTTTTTGAACTTCTACGCTGAGTTACTCGTAAAAGTTCGGTTATACAACAACATGACTTTTATTTAATGTTGTTGCTACCGATAGTGCTACTAACACAATAATAAAACTGCGACTGCTTATTTAAGAAGGACATCATCTTGAAATCACCTGTACTTATAACAGGCGCTAGCCAACGTCTTGGACTAGCCATGGCCGAAAGTTTACTTGAACAAGGCCAGCATGTAGTGGTGACGTATCGAACACCACGCCCGAGTATCACGATGCTTAAGGATAAAGGCGCAACAGTTTTACACGCTGATATTAGCACTGAGGCGGCTATTGATCGAGCAATTGATGAGATTAAGGCAATCAGTAAAACCTATCGGGCCGTTATTCATAATGCATCCGATTGGGCACAAGAAAAAGACAGTAGCGATAAGCAGAGCCTCATAGAGCGAATGATGATGATTCACGCTATCGCACCCTACCGCATTAACTTAGCGCTAGAAGATGCACTACGCGAGTATGAAGGCCAAGCCGATATCATTCATATGACTGATTACATTCAAGAAACGGGCAGCGAAAAACACATGGCATATGCAGCAAGTAAAGCTGCCTTGCACAATCTCACCTTATCGTTTGCAAAAAAACTTTCCCCTCAGGTAAAAGTAAATAGCATTGCTCCTGCTTTGCTTATGTTTAATGAAAATGACGATGAAGCCTATAAACAGAAAGCACTTAAAAAGTCGTTACTTGAAATAGTCCCTGGCGCGCAAGAAGCCGTGAAAGCGATGAACTATCTTTTTGATAGTGATTATGTGACCGGGCAAACCCTTCATCTCAATGGTGGGCGGCATTTGAAATAAGGCATACCCGTTCGTCAACTAACCGGCGTAGACCAATGTAATAAAGTAATCGTCACAGCCATTTAATTTCATCGCCATTTGCCTTGGTCTACAGGTGGGGCATGGCTATAATCCGAACCCTATTTTTACGCTATTTGGAATTTTACTATGCACGGCAACCGTACTATGGCACCTGAATGGTATGACATCGATGCTGTCATGCTGGCATGGCCGCATGCACAAACCGACTGGGCTCCATGGCTAGAAGAAGCGAGAACGACCTACCTTAACGTGATCTCGGCAGTAAATCGCAATAATGCGAGTGTTATTTTATTGTGTGCCCCTGATGATGTTGACAACGTTTTATCTCGTCTGCCTGAAAGTGCACAAGTGCTTATTGTTCCAGCATCCTTTAACGACACGTGGATGCGCGACTACGGTTTCATCACCTGTAAAGATAGTGAAGGTAATGGCTCGCCGGTAGAG
Source organism: Alteromonas sp. KUL150 (assembly GCF_009811475.1). Taxonomy (NCBI): domain Bacteria; kingdom Pseudomonadati; phylum Pseudomonadota; class Gammaproteobacteria; order Alteromonadales; family Alteromonadaceae; genus Alteromonas; species Alteromonas sp. KUL150. The sequence continues at coordinate 1,654 of NZ_BLIJ01000081.1, read as the reverse complement.
TTTCGCTTTAACGGTTGGGGTAATAAGTTTAATGCTGCTGAGGATAACCTTGCCAATCAGCGTTATCTTGCCGCCATGTGTAAATCTGCACTACGCAGCAGTCCTATTGTTGCAGAGGGCGGTGCGTTAGAGATTGATGAAAACGGGCATTTACTGAGTACCGCGCAGTGTTTGCTTAACCCGGAGCGCAACGGCGATATGTCCTTAAGTGCCTATGAAGATGCATTTAAAGACATGCTGGGCTGCAGCAAGGTGACTGTTTTGCAAAATGGTCATTTAGAAGGCGATGACACTGATGGTCACATCGACACCTTGGTGCGCTTCACCCCGAATAAAGGCTTAGTGATTCAAGCCTGTAACAACCGCCCTAACGATAGTCACTTTGAAGGGTTAAAAGCGTTGTGTGACGAGTGCGCCCTTGAACTGCCTGAGCATGAACAGTTTCATTTACCGCTGCCTAATATTGTAAATGATGAAGGGGATCGCTTGCCGGCATCGTACGCTAACTACTTGATTTGTAACAACGCTATTTTACTGCCTGTTTATGGTGAAGAAGAAGACGCAGAAGCCATTGAAACAGTAAAAAGAGCACATCCCAATCATATTGTTGAACCAATTGATTGCAGTGTACTCGTAAGACAATACGGCAGCTTGCATTGTATTTCCATGCAGGTACCCACAAATACGTTAAAAGATTCAATTATCACCACCTTAAAAAAAGGAGTGTCTATACATGCGCCCAGCTAAGCTAAAAGTGGGTCTGGTACAACAGGCCGTTGCTGATAACGACAAAGCAACGAACTGGAATAAAAGTGCTGAACAAATTGCTAAATTAGCGGCTGAAGGCTGCGAGTGTATTCTTCTTCAAGAACTGCACAGCACCCTGTATTTTTGCCAGCAAGAAGATACTGACGCCTTTGACTTGGCTGAGCCAATTCCAGGCCCAGCGACAGACTTTTTCGGTGAACTCGCCGAAAAGCACAATATCGTATTAGTGACGTCGCTATTTGAAAAGCGCGGCTCAGGTTTGTATCACAACACTGCCGTAGTATTTGACCGCAGTAAAGAAATTGCAGGCAAATACCGTAAAATGCATATTCCCGATGATCCAGGCTTTTATGAGAAGTTTTACTTCACACCGGGCGATATGGGCTTCACGCCTATTGAAACCAGCGTAGGTAAGCTTGGCGTATTGGTATGTTGGGATCAGTGGTATCCAGAGGCAGCACGCCTAATGGCAATGGCAGGCGCAGATTTGTTGTTCTATCCTACCGCGATTGGCTGGGATTTAACTGACACAGAAGAAGAGCGTGCGCGTCAGCACGGTGCATGGGAAACCATTCAGCGCTCTCATGCCGTGGCGAATTCTGTTCCAGTCATCGTGGCAAACCGCACCGGCTTTGAGGCATCGCCTGTTGAAGGTGACCCGGGCATTCAGTTCTGGGGGCAAAGCTTTGTTGCAGGCCCACAAGGTGAGATTTTGGCCAAAGCCGAGGCTGAGGGCGAAACCACCCTAACCGTTGAGCTTGATATGGAGCGCACCGAGCAAGTGAAGCGCATTTGGCCTTACTTCCGCGACCGCCGCATAGACGCCTACGACGAACTAACCAAACGCTGGCGCGACTAACCTAAATAAGTGGGGTCAGAGTCTGAG
>NZ_BLIJ01000080.1:0-833 GCF_009811475.1 Alteromonas sp. KUL150 | reverse complement strand
AGTTAGCTTTCACGAGGTAAAAATGGAAATTACATGTTGTTTTGGAAAAGCAGTACGAGCTAACAATGGCGTTGAGTATGGGTTAGTGAGGGCTGCGACAAAGCCATATCCTGCCGAATTATTTAATTACAATGTCCTTGCTGAGGATGAGTGTGGTAACTACTTCATAGAGTTCAAATCGAAAATTTATTTTTGGGACCACGAAATAAACGAAAAAACTCTCATAAGTGACTCAATTTCAGAATTCAGAAAATCTTGTTTTGAACCACCAGAAGTCGCTTTAAATACCGATGATGTTGTTTCTGTATGGATTAACCCCGAGTTCGCAAAAGAGCACGGAAAAAAGAGTGAAAGCTAATCGGGTAGCCAAGGGTCTCTAACCCTCGGCCCCCACAACACCCTGCATGCGGCTCCGCACAGGGCGTTTCCTGAAAATGTTTAAAGCATGATGGCCGATTAGCTCCTTCATGCTCCAATTATGGCTTCTGATTTTGCGCCACTGTTCCTAAGTCCGGTCGGATATGAAACAAGTGAGCTGCACAGGCTCCTAATTGATTTTCAGGGTCAGGCCTTCACCGTGTCCCAACCATTACGATGGGCATTTGGCTACTATGCCGTCTGCTGACTTCTGCTTTATCACCGCCACAGTTGCCTGAGACAGCGCTATCGGTTTGCATCAAGTTCGCTCGCAGTGGATGATGCGTTTCCTCTGCGCCAAGGCACTTGTAAACCAGAGCCTCACTGGTGTTTACCGACCGCTCGTAAAGCAGATCTCCCCAGATAAGGACATGCACTGTCTCTGCACTGCTGCATCATTTACGGTGGCCGTTAGA
>NZ_BLIJ01000079.1:0-985 GCF_009811475.1 Alteromonas sp. KUL150 | reverse complement strand
GGATCAATCACCATTAAGTGATTGCCATCATAACGCCCTCGTAGGTTGTGCCACATTCCGCGGCCTGATCCGAATGCGTTAGCTCAAACTCGTTTGTCATGCAGGTACTCGGCTTAACCTTAGTTTTGGATTAACCGGAGTAAGTACCACTTCTTTTGCGATAGCCCAGGTATAAGCTGCCATCTCTCTGGCAATCGCGGTGATGATTAAATTGTAGTGCTTACCTTTTTTGCTCATGCGCTGATAGCGTTTGCACAAACGAAGCTGTGCTTTCCAGGCAATATCAACGATGTCTTTAGGTAAGCCTTCCTGCCTTAACTGTAATTCTGTAGAGACATTGGCCGGATAACGGTAGCTGTGCGCCCCCTCAATCAGTAAACGCCTTGCTCGGCCATTTCCTGCTTTTGTAATGGCTCCTAAGTGTCGCTTTCCACCTGATGATTGTTCACTGGGAACTAAGCCCAGATAAGCCATGAGCTTTCTGGGATGGTCGAAGCGGTGTAAGTCACCGAGCTCTGCCACCACACCAACAGCAACGAGCAATCGAACGCCGCGCATCGCCTGAACGGCTTTCACTACTGGATAATAACGCCATTGGTGTACATGGTGGGTTAACTCGTTGTCGAGCCTTTCCAGTCGCCGGATACGTTCCTCAATGGTTTGCAGTTGTTCCTGTAAGACAATTTGCTGGGCTGGGTGAGGCAAAATCAGTTCGGTGAGCCAGCGCAGGTGCTTCTTCGACCAGTTGGCAGTGCCTTCATAACGTATATTGTTGCGAAGTAATAAGGCTTTGAGTTGATACTTTGCTTCTTTTAAATCCTTCATTGCCGCTTCACGAGCACGGGATAAATCCCGAACAGCCTCATCCTCTGGTTCAGGCACATAGATGGGTGTAAGGTCTTCAGACTTAAGTGACCTAACGAGTTTAAGCGCATCTCGGCGGTCGGTTTTAATTCGCTCTCCCGGCTTTTTGGGAATAAGAGAC
>NZ_BLIJ01000078.1:0-49308 GCF_009811475.1 Alteromonas sp. KUL150 | reverse complement strand
GGGCTAGCACTTTTACAGGGAGTCATTGTGTCTAGGTGACAAGGAGAATTTAGTAGATGGAACCAAATTATTCAGAGTACTCGACCTCAGAGCTAGAAGATGCTCTAGACAATATAGATAAGGAAAGTTTCCCAGATCGGGTAGAGCGAATAAAAGTCGAATTAGCTTCGCGACAAACATCAGAGAAAAGCATCTTAAATACAGTTAGTGATGATTTTGAACCAAACGAACAATTCTTCAAATGTCCGACCTGTGAAAAGAAAATAGGGCTCTTCTCTAAAACTGCTAATAAATGGGGAAAGACAAAAACATGTCCACACTGCAACTCTCCATTTGAATCAACGATTAAGCTTAAAATATTCGCTGTTGCACTTATACCAGCGCTTATTATTCACCTATTCGTATTGCGGCCGCTTATAGTTGCTTTTGGCTTACATGGAGCAATAAGCACAGGTATTATATGTGGCATTCTTTCGGTTCTTTCTATGCGTTACAGGAAAGTCCGAAGCACTAATGTCACCTAACAAAAAAATTAAGTCACTGCGTTCGCTGGGACGCATACACGCGGGGCGGCTTCGCCATTACGCCCCACATGTCTGCGCCCCTTATTTAAAAGTTAGGTGCCGAATGAACCCAGTACGTTTTTTTACGAAAGAATTTACTAAGGCTAAATATAAGTATCTAAATAAAGCCATTATCGAAAACATCAACACAGATTTGTTTAATGAAATACTTGAACAGTTGCTAGGTAATGGTTGGGTAAAGCTCTATGAGTACGACGCAATCGATGCTTGGATAGATTTCGGAAAGGTAAAAATTAGAAAAGACAATACAACTCTCGTTTTTGAGTGGGACAATTACATGGAGGGCGTAATTATAGGGAGTAAAAATGAAATCGAACAAGTTGCTAAACAGTTTCGTCTCCAATCAAACAGTGTTCCTAGCTATATAAATGAAAACGCCAAATAGCCGCAAACTCCCTACTATTTACGTTCACTGAAACAGTTCCCACCGTCCGCTTCTGGCACAAAGCAGAAGTAGCTAGTCAATAATCTGTTCGTCCGCTTAAGCCCTGAGCTAGTACTACTAAGTCAGGAATTTAACACTTTCTGTATCTCGATTTTTAAGTTGCTACTAGGTTTTACTGCCTATATGCCGTTTTCGGCGTCGACAAAACAGTTTGCAACTAGTTTTTACTGACGATATGCCGTTTTCGGCGTCGACAAAACAGTTTGCAACTAGTTTTTACTGGCGATATGCCGTTTTCGGCGTGGTGCACTTGACTTGAATTCGCGAGTCATTGTTAATGATGAGATTGGATATAGTTTCAACCAAAGTCGTTTTTTCTTAAGCTACTTAGCAAAATCTCAAAGAAATATTTAACTTTTTGACAAATAAAGCATTTTCAAACCCCAAGCAGGTCAGTTTTTAAATCACATACTGCTGAAGAATGACTCAATATCAATTTTTCATCCGATATAAACTGATTAATGCCAAAATTGGCAAACCGCATACCCACGCGAAGGTATTATACGTTTTTTGAGCAAAAATATAGTTTTCAAAGACGTAAAAACGGATCGCACAGATACAATATTGAGAAAGCGCTCTAAAAGTTATCCTGAGAGAAGTTGTCCACTTACCTTAAGCTAAGACAGACTTAATTGGAGTTTTCTGTAATCATTAATGCAGGAGACGACTATGAAAAAATCACCCTACATAGAATCTCAGATCATCGGGGTGTTAAAAGAAGTTGATGCTGGTATGAAGGTTGAGGAGGTCTGCCGTCAACATGGTATCAGCAGCGCAACTTACTACAATTGAAAATCTAAGCACGGCGGCATGGAAGCGTCTGACGTCAAACAACTGAAAGAGCTTGAAGAAGAGAATGCCAAGCTCAAAAAGATGTTTGCCGATGTAGGCTTAGAAAATAATGCCATTAAGGAGCTTGTCGCAAAAAAGGGTTGGTGACAGCAGAGAAGCGAGAATGCGTCAGCATCTTAGTTGATGCGGGACTAAGTATCGTAAAGGCCTGTTTGTTTGTTGGTATTGGCCGTGCGACCTTTTATCGTCCAGAGAGACTGGCGCAAGGTAGATACTGCTGTCATTAATGCTATCAATGCGGTCTTAGAGAAGTCGCCACGAGCAGGCTTCTGGAAGTGTTTTGGCCGAATGCGGTTCAAAGGCTTCCCCTTTAATTACAAGCGCGTCTATCGCGTTTACTGCATCAAAAGCTACCTAGTAGCTTGAATTTATACATTGAGCTGTCCACTTACTTCGCTCATCAAAACAAAAACTCCACCTCTAGACAAGCTAAAGGCGGAATTTGTAGAGTTACTTAATTATTGAAAAGTTAATTAAAGGTTTGCTGTAACCCCTAACACAATGCGTCTATCAGTTAACCCTTGTGCACAAAGCAACGCACCTTCATTTACGCACCACTCAGTACGATCTTCGCGCAGTAGATTTATTCCATCGAGTCCAACGGTAAAGGTGTCATTTATATCGTAACTCACACTCATATTAAGCTGTGCCCTATCATCAACTATTCGCGGCATATCAAAGCTTATCAAGTCGCCTGTTTTGAACGCTGAACGCCATGTGTACCTTGCTCTTACACTAAGGTCATATTTGTCATAGAACAACGTAATGTTGTATGCGTTTTGAGATAAGTCTTCCAACTCAATCCGTTCCTCTACAATATCGTCGGCCAATGTCGCCGTAGATTGGTCTGTATCTGTACGTCCCAACAATTTATTAAGCGCATTTCCATCTCCTGTAGCTGGGCGGAATGTTTCGATACCTGCACCCGCTTCCTGATATGTATAGTTTGCTATTACCCCAAAACCAGAAGCCCATCCAAGCTCCTCTTCATAATCAGAAAGGTCATGTTGAAACGCGAATTCAATACCAGTTTGAGTCTCTTCATTTGGCAAGTTAATTGTTGTTTGGAGTGGAACACAAATCCCCGTACCGGGAACAGACGACCAAACATTCCTATCAGTGACAGTGGGATTGAATATCCCGCCACCTTCACATGGAGCGGTTATATCCCGCTCAATTTGACCATTCTGTCCAATAGGTTCTTCTGGATTATCACGGACCGCGGCAAAAATATCCGTTCTTTCTTTGTGGAAGACACCTACACTGACAAAACTTGAGTCAGAGAAATAGTATTCGGCAGATAGATCGTAAGAAATAACTTCTTCTGGTGTTAAAGCTGGGTTACCCACTCTTACTGCGGCGCCGGCTCCTCCCGGAAAGTTAATTGATGTTGAAAGGTTATCGAAGTTGGGTCTTCGAATGTCTTTAGCAACACCAGCTCGAATTACTAAATCATCGATAACTTCAGACGCAATATTGAATCTCGGCAGATAATAGTCATAAGAAGCACTTTCTTCGCGCAGGCCAGTTACTTCACCATTCTCTATGTTGTTACCTACCGAAGTAATATCTGTACTAACGTAACGAACCCCAACATTTCCGCGAAATGTCATATCATTGATATAAAAGAAGTAGTCTCCTTGCAAATATAACGCTGTTGTCTCTTCTTCAATATCAAAAAATGAATCTAGCTGAAGCTCAGGTTGTGCCAATGACGAATAGGGCTCTGATATATTTCCATTTGCAATTTGAGCAGCATTATTTTCAGCGATAGCGTTATTAATAGCAGTCAAAACTTGGTCTGGGTTATTAAATGATAAGTCACCGTCTACGGTAAGGTAGTCAGCAATGTACAGGCGTCTTCCATCAGCATCATTAAAGTTTGAAGGGCCAGCAGAAACAATATTTGAAAACAGATCCGCCCTTGGTCTATAGAATGCTGAATTAGGATTAGAAAAGTTTGAGTTAGTATTTATATCATTACTTTCTGCCTTATTTTTATTCCATCTCAATCCTGCTTTAATGCCCGAAAAATACGGGTTTAGATCAGAAATATCGTAATCTCCATCTAGTCTAAATGCGGTTTCGGAATTTTCTTGAGTACTTCTACCCACACCGACACCACGAAGAGCATAGTTAGCTGGATTTAACAAGTCTTGGCTCGAAGGGCCGAATTCAGCATTTTGAGCTATCCCGAATTGAAGCGTGCGACCCGAAGCATCAAACTCTACAGGTACACCATTATCGATACTCATCCCTTCGCTCGGTTGCGGGCCATTTGGATTTATAAAATCAAGCTCCGTATTTAATCGAGGAAAAACCGAATCCGAGCTCGAATAAGATACTTCACCTTTAAGAGCAAGGCGATCTAACAAAAGATCGAAACCGGTGGCGAATACATCACTGTCTGTAATACGTGAGCCTGTATTAACGCTAGTCCTTAAATTAGGATCGATATTATTGTTATTAGCATCAACACCTACACCCAGAGTTCCTGTTAAAACAGCTTGAACCTCACCCAGAACTAAAGGTCCATTTGGTCCATCAATTGTTCCTAAATCGATAGTTTCAAACGCTGTGTTATCGGTATTGTCCACGACAGCCGTTCCACCGGTACCTGAAATGAATGCACGAGAGCTTTTTTGAGCCCGTTCTTGACGATTTACCGTTGCATCAAAGTATAACCTTAAATTATCCATCGGCTCGAACTCCAAAGACCCAGTGAAGTTCTTAGTTTCATATTCATACCGAGAAATGACTTGATCCAGAAACTGCGTTCTTAAAAATGGAAACGACTCTGCGCTAGCGCTACCAGAATCAGGAAGTACTTCCCTGTCCCTGTCGAAGCGTGGGTCAAACGAAGCAACCTGTTGCTCTGCGTAGCTACCGGTGAGAACCAAACCGACTCGCCCATAATCGGTGTCAAAGCTATCTCCAAAGGTTGCAGATACTCGCGGCGAAGTAGCATCTGCCAAATCACTGTTTTCCGCTTGAGCACGAATTGAAATCAGTTGCTCGTTTAAACTAAGGCCTCTAAGTGTACGTAGATTTATCGTTCCACCTACAGAGCCCTCAACAGTTTCCGCGGTAGGCACTTTGATAACTTCCAGAGACGAAATCAGCGCTGCGGGTAAGTCGTCGAAACTGATACCTGAACGTCCGTTTCCACTTCCTACAGTTGACACCCCATTAATTTCGACTCGGTTCGCGTTCGTACCGCGTATTTGGACCCCAGTTCCTACGCCGGCAGTTCGATCGATCTGAACGCCTGTGACATTTTCTAAGACTTCTGCCAAGTTCTGATCCGGTAACTTACCAATATCTTCAGCTTGAATTACTTCTTTAATACTGTCGGCAGAGCGCTTTTCAGCCAATGCACTAGCTAGCGCGCTCCTTATTCCTCTAACCTCTATTACTTCGGTTTCTTGGTCTGCACTTTTTGATGTATCTGTATCCTGTGCGACAGCCTCTGCACAATAGCAAGCAATCGCAGATGAAATAGCTACAGCTAGCTTTAATTTCTTCGCACCGATTAACGCCATATATTCTCTCCATAAACAGTCATTATCAATCACCAAGAAGGCAAGATAGATCACTAGTTAACCAATATCAACATATTTGTTATATTTTTGTTAATATTAGAGTATTATTATACGAGGGCAGAAAATAAACTAAAAACAAAGCTATTTTAATAACTTAAAGGAATAACAGTTAGCTCAATTTTATTAATCGTGCGCTAAAACCATTGCAAACCAAATTACAATAATGCAATATCGCTCATTAACAATCATAAAGTTGATTGAAAAGACCAAATGAGTACGCTTGTAAACAATATCGAAGCACTTGCTTTGCTACCAAATAGAGGAAAGAGTAGATGTTTAAACATACGAAAATTTGTTTAGCCGCGGCGATCGCTATTGGATTATCAGGCATGTCAGCGTGCTCATCTGAAGTACAAAAAACTGATAATGACAGCGCGCCGGCTATGGCTAACCAAGTCAAGGCATATGCTAAATTCGTACCTGAGAGACGGGACGATTTTGCATGGGAAAATGATAAGGTAGCTTTTAGGGTTTATGGCCCTGCCGCACCTTTAGCTGGCCACGCCAGTGGCGTGGACGCATGGTTAAAGAAAGTCGATTATTCGATTATCGACAAGTGGTATGACATGCACTTCAGTGGTCAGTCGTATCACGAAGACAGAGGAGAAGGTTACGACCCTTACCATACGGGTATTAGTCGTGGCGTGGGTGGCTCAGCCGTGTGGATAAACGAAACACCGTACTACGGCCACAATTTCACTCGTTATGAAATTCATAAAAACAATGCTGACGAAGTTAAGTTTACCCTTTACTACGAATTTGAAACGCCTATTGGCATGGTAAAAGAAGTTAAAATCGTGTCGCTTGCGCTAGGCTCTCGAATGTACAACGTCGATTCGACTTTCTATCTAGATAATGCCCCGGCCTCTATCCCTATTGCCATAGGTGTAGCTACACACGACGAAAAAGCCGACGTGTATAAAAATCTACAAGAAGGATGGATTGCCGCTTGGGAAGAAATTGACAACCAAGGGTTAGGCACCGCGGCCCTTATCGCGCCAAGTAAAATTAGTAACATCATTCATACACCTTCTGAAAGGAAAGATGAAAGTCATATTTGGCTAATAACTCAAACATCACCGGAAGGTAAGTTGAACTACAAAGCTGGCTTTGCATGGGAAGGTGACAGTGAGATCACCACTGTAGAGCAATGGAAAGAATACTTGGACAGCCTAGAGGAATAATAGATGGAAAAAGTTGCCTTTGTTATGACACTAAAGCCGGGTTATGAGCAAGAGTATAAGAAACGTCATGACGAAATATGGCCCGAGCTAGTAAAAGAGCTTAAAAATGCAGGCGTGTCAGACTACAGTATTTTCTATGAGGAAAGCTCGAATAAGCTCTTTGCTGTTTTAAAGCGCGAGGACGACCACACCATGGATGCGCTGCCTCACAACTCCGTAGTTAAGATGTGGTGGAGGCATATGGCAGATATAATGGACACGCATGAAGATAACCAACCTGTTGCTACAGACTTGAGAATGGTTTTTCACCTAGAGTAAGACCTTCTATACCTACCTGAACGTTGCCGGTGTAAATCTAACAACACTAAAGCACCTACAACATACTTAAAATGGGTAAGGGAACGGGCTTCTTTAAAACATATCAGTTAACGACAGAGAAGTTTACTGAATGAGTTACCTCATTCTCCTACAGTTTTGAAAAGGAGAGTTAATTGAAAATCCTAATTTTAAACGAAGCCCTAGAGCAAAGGCACCACGCTCATGTGGAGCGGCGCTGTGCGGTGTCTTCACAAACTATCGCCAAGCTTGTCAAAAAAGGCATTGAGGTCTATGTCGAAAAAGGTGCTGGCCTGCTATCACATTATAAAGATGAAGACTTCGCGGAAGCTGGCGCTAGTATCGTTGCCGATATTACAGAAATAGCTAAGCAAGTAGATATACTAGCCTGTGTCAACACACCTAAAGAATCAATTGTTGAAAAGCTGCCTGCTGGCACAGTTGTTATTGGACACCTAGACCCATTTTTTAACGAAGCGTTGGTAACTAAACTAGCAAAGGCCAATTTGACGGCGCTCTCAGTAGAAATGATTCCCAGAACGTCTAGAGCACAAAAAATGGACGCATTAAGCTCTCAAGCGAGTTTGGCTGGATATGCGATGGTGATGAAGGCCGCGGACACACTTCCTTCTATATTACCAATGATGATGACACCTTCCGGTACAATTAAACCTGCCAAAGTATTTATTATTGGAGCAGGCGTTGCAGGTCTGCAGGCTATTGCGACAGCAAAGCGCCTTGGTGCGAATGTGTTAGCGTATGACACGCGCCCAGTTGTAGCTGAACAAGTAGAGTCTTTAGGCGGTAAATTCCTTAACGTTGATATTGGCGAAACCGGTCAGACAAAAGACGGTTACGCTAAAGAGCTCTCTGACGAACAAAAAGCGTTGCTCGCACAGGCACAAAAAGAAGCCATAGCAAGTTCAGATATAGTTATCACTACAGCTCAGCTATTCGGTCGTAAGCCGCCTGTGTTGATTTCAAAAGAAACACTAGCGTCTATGAAACCAGGTAGCGTTGTTGTTGATATGGCTGCGGTCTCTGGCGGCAACGTAGAAGGCTCTAAGCCAGGTGAAACCGCTGTACTGAATAACGTTACTATCATTGGAGACGGCTTCTGGAGTGAAGGCGTACCTAGGGCTGCGACCGATATGTACGCAAACAACATTTACAACTTGCTGGATGAGTTTGTAAAGAACGAGCCTATTGAATTCGAACTAACGTTTGAAGATGACATTCTTGATGCTGCTGTCATTACTCATGGTGGACTAATTCGAAATGACATGCTGTTGTCTGCGTACGAAGGAGCTAAATAATGGAAACTATTTACCTACTATTTATTGTATTACTCGCTGCGTTTCTTGGATTTGAACTCATTCGTAAAGTCCCTGCCACGTTACACACTCCATTGATGTCTGGTTCAAATGCTATTTCAGGTATTACCTTAGTTGGTGCTCTAGTCTCATCTGGTTCTGATTACAGTATGTTGACAACTATATTGGGTACTGCGGCTGTAACGTTAGCAAGTATTAACGTTGTGGGCGGTTATCTTGTTACCGATCGCATGCTTGGCATGTTTAAAAAGAAAGATAATAACTAAGAGAGCGCTGAACATGACAATTGAAACACTCATTAACGTTGCTTACGTACTAGCAGCAGGGCTTTTTATATTTGGTTTAAAATTACTTAGTCATCCTTCGACTGCACGCAAAGGAAACTTCGTGTCGGCAGTAGGTATGTTTGCCGCAGTAGTGGTTACTCTGCTCGATCAACAAGTCATCAGTTACCATTACATTTTGGTTGGGGTGCTTGTAGGTGGGCTATATGGTGCTTGGAAAGCGCGTAGTGTCCAGATGACGCAAATGCCGGAAATGGTTTCTCTTTTTAACGGCTTTGGTGGCGCTGCTTCGTTGCTATTAGGATGGGCGACAGTTAGCAGTATGGAAGCCAGTGCATCGAGTTATAATCACGCTTTTGTTTTCATTACTGTTCTTTTAACGCTGCTCATCGGCGGGATTACGTTTTCAGGATCCGTAGTTGCTTGGGGAAAACTTTCCGGAAAATTATCTTCAAAAGCTTTCATTTTCACTGGGTTAAGGGAATTAAGTATCCTTCATTTGGTGGCTATGGTAGCCGTGGGGTATCTCTTTGTAACACAACCGTCTAATGAGGTATGGCTGTATTGTATTATTGCATTAGGGCTGAGCTTCGGCCTATGGGCGACGATCTCTATAGGTGGAGCAGATATGCCTGTAGTTATCGCTTTGCTAAACAGCTATTCAGGTATTGCCGCTTCAGCAGCAGGTCTTGCAGTAGGCAATACAATTTTGATTGTAACCGGCCTACTGGTTGGCGCCTCAGGGTTGATCCTCACGAACATAATGTGTAAGGCGATGAACAGATCGCTAATGAATGTTTTGTTATCTGGGTTTGCCAAACCTATCGAGCAAGGCGAGGTTATTACTGGCGAAATAAAAGTGCTATCACCTCAAGATGCCTTTTATGTACTTGAGGCGGCGCAAGCCGTACTGGTTGTGCCTGGATATGGAATGGCCGTAGCTCAAGCGCAACATGCTGTTAGAGAGCTTCACACCTTACTAGAAGAAAACGGATGTACAGTAGATTATGCCATTCACGCAGTTGCAGGGCGTATGCCAGGGCACATGAACGTTCTGTTAGCGGAAGCGGATGTTCCTTACGACCAGCTTTACGAAATGGACGACGTTAATCCTCGAATGGAAAATTATGATGTTGTTATTGTAATTGGCGCTAACGATGTTGTTAACCCGGCTGCGAAAGAGATGAAAGGTAGTCCCATTTACGGGATGCCGGTTATTGAAGCTCATCGTGCAAAAACTGTATTTGTGTTGAAGCGCTCAGCTAACGCAGGCTTCGCAGGTGTCGACAATCCTTTATTCTTTAAGGATAACACGCGAATGATCCTGGGCGATGCTAAAGAAACGATTAACGGCCTAATTCGCGAATTTGGCGACTAGTTGAACGAACCGGAGCTCGTATTTTATATGTTTACGAGCCTTTTTCTTACTGTTAAGTGGGTACATCACAAGCATGTCTTTTACTTCCCTTGGTCAGCTTTTTGGTGTGCTCGCTTTTTTAGTTGCGATTTACTCTTTTACACAAAAAAGCGATATAAAACTTAAGATAAGCCTAATTGTTATGTTTTCATTTCAAACGGCTCACTTTTTCTTTTTAGGTTCCGTCACTGGAACTATCGCTAATTTTCTCAATTTTTTTCGCACGATCATATCGGTCAAAACTAACCACAAGTCTATAGGCATCGTATTTATAGCCATAAATATTGTTTGGGGCGCTTTCAACGTCAACCAGCTTATTGACCTATGTCCTATATTTGGTGCTTGTTTTGGCACTTACGCTATCTTTTATGCTTCAGGCATAAGAATGAGACAACTCTTTATTTGCGGGGCCGTTTTTTGGCTCACGAACAATATCTATCTAGGTTCTGTTGGAGGAGTTTTGCTTGAAATTAGTGTGATAGCGGCAAATAGCATCACTATTTACCGATTGCGTAAAGATAATAACGGGAAGAATTAAAGAAGCCTGCCGCAATAGCAACAAGCTTCATGGAGTTTATTGAAGATGTTACTGGATTAGTTTACGTTCTTCCAATGCATACCACTCTTCAATTTCTTTTTTCAGTTCGCCAACCTTATCAGGGTATTGCGCAGCCAAGTTTTTCTCTTCAAATTCATCGTTAGCAAGATTATAAAGTCTTGGGCCAACCAAAAATTCATCATGATATTTCTGGTAACTAACATTTTTACCATCATAGCTAACAATTAGTTTCCAATCGTTCTTAATGACCCAGCGATAAAGCAGTGTAGACTCAACGTCGTCTAAGTCATCCATGTCATGTGCAAAACCTTCGCCAAATATTAATTCTCTGTCGATATCTTCACCCGTTACTAAATTATCGTACAAATTGATACCTGGCAGCTCACTTGGAACGCTTATACCCGCAGCACCTAAAATAGTAGGGACTATATCAATACTACTCACCCTTTCTTGTCTAAACGATGACTTAAATTTATTTGGCAATGAGTAAATAATAGGAGTCCGAACGCCACTTTCATTTGGGCTTTGCTTCGACTTTGGTAAAAACCTATCAGTTTGCTTTGGGTTAGTAATCCACCCGTTGTCAGAAACGTAAACAATAAGCGTGTTATCTTTCAAACCACGTTTTTCAAGATGGCTAAACAATTCTCCATTCGTTTCATCAAACCATTCAATCATCGCGTAGTATTTAGCAATAGACTCTGGTAAGTCATACTTTTCGTACTTTGATAAAATTCGCTTAGGAGGCGTGTGTGGCGAGTGCGGCATAAATGGCGCATACCAAACAAAAAACGGCTTATTTGCTTCATGAGTCTTGTCTATAAAACGGGTAATAGTATCGACTCCCTCACGACCAATCTTTAAGCCCTCATCGCCATGTCGACCACCTGGATTCGGAAATCCTTTTGTCATTCCTTCATCAAAACCGCCTCGTTCATAACTGCCTTCCCACCACTTTCCGGTCTGTAGAGATACGTAGCCTTTTTCTTTTAATAATTCTGGTAAGGTTTTAACTTCATCAATCTTTGCGATAATTTGCGAGCGAAGCTGTTTATATTGCTCTCCTTGTTTTCCTCCTGGAGTTTCTCTAGAGGGATCGTTTCCAGTAATGCCGTGTTGACTAGCATAAAGACCTGTTGCAATTGTTGCTAGAGAAGGTCTACAGAGTGAAGTCGGAACATAGCCTTTACTAAACGTAACTCCTTCGTTGGCCAAAGTATCTAAGCTTGGTGTATTAATGATCTTATGGCCCATGAAACTATAATCATTCCATGCGTGGTCATCAGATAGTATCAACAGTATATTTGGTGGCGCTGGCTGCTCGGCAGCATTAGTTATCACATTTTGTTTAGTTTGGTTGGCACAGCTTGCTAGAGAAAATAAGACAATCGCACAGCTTGTAAAACGCAACAGATTTTGTTTTATTTTTCTTTCGTATGAGAGCATTTCAGATTCCTTTATTTGTATATTAGTTAACACTGCGCTTTTTATTTAACCTTTCAATAAATCATTCTTTGAGTATATCGAGTGCCAGAAAAACCTCTGTTTCAAATAGATTTCTTCCTTTCTCTATTACATTTTGAAAGATGAGATCTCAAAATTGAGAATTGCAGATACAAAAAAGCCCCTAGCAAACGCGCGTAAAACTAGGGGCTGAAGTACAAACGTTTCTATTTATTCCATTTCAACATTTCTGACGCAGCTAGTAGCACAGCACCTGTTCCATATAGCTGAGAGTCAGACTCTTTTACAGGGTCAGGACTCTTTCCAACGTGCTGAACCCAATGAACGCGGCCATCGTCAGAAACCGCTTTCGTAATTGCTTCCCAGCCTTTTTCGACAATTTCTTTTGAACGCTGGTCAGTCAAGATGCCGTTATTAACGCCCCAGGCTAGACCGAAGGTTATAAACCCTGTTCCACTCACCTCTGGTGTTTTTACCTTATCAGGGTCCATCAAAGAGGCTGGCCAATAACCGTCTTCTTTCTGAAGTGCCATTAACCCCTCTGCATTCTTTTTATAGAGCTCAATATAACGTTCTCTAGAAGGATGCCCGTCTGGCAATTCTTCAATAATCATCGGTATGGCGGCGAAAACCCAACCATTGCCCCGCCCCCAGAAGACTGGCTCTCCGTTATCGCTCTTCGCATCAAAATAGCGGCTGTCTCTATAAAACAAGCCGTACTCATCTGAGAAAAGGTAGTCTGCCGATGCCCAAAATTCATTGTCACCGTACTCAAGATATTTTGGGTCGCCGGTAACTCTCGTCATTTGGGCCCATGCACGAGGTGCCATAAATAACGCATCGGCCCAACACCATCTTAGTTGGCAGTTCCCTTCCAAATGATATTTACCTGTACTCGACTCACTATCCCCCATTTCTAATCCAACTTCAGGGGGCTTACTCAAAATCATGTCGAACACTTCTTTGGTAGGCTCATATGCTTTTTCAATACCTTCACGCTCAGCGAGCCAAAGATAAGTTTGAGCAATCGCGTGGTCATCTGCATGATAAGGACGCTCAAGAATTAATTCGTAGCTCTCTCTTTCAGCGACTTCTTTTACAAAATTCTTTAACTTCTCGTCATCAGTAGCATCAATCCAGCGGGTCAAACCGATGTAAAATGCAGCTTGAATCCAAAACTTTGCATTTTCAGATTTAGCACGATGCGACTCAGGTATATAGTCCAAGTTGCCAAACTGAGCTATTTGCCAGTTCGCTGCATTTTTTCCTATACGCAACGCTTCAGATTGAATGTCCTGCTCGGCCTCAACCTGCGTTGATTCCATTTGTTTCACAGATTCAACTTCTACGTTTTTTGTCTTTTTCTCTGTTGACTCACCGGAGCATGCACTTAATCCTATAGCTAAACTCACCGCAATGGCTGAAAACTTTAATTTTGTGTGATTCATCGTTACTCTCAATTAATTTTTTGCAGTCTGCTTCCTAAAACGCGGGAGCAATTAACAACTCTGTAGGTTTACATATCCGGTTTTTTTGAAGCATTAAGGCTGCTCAAAGCTCGCGGTACCGGACCATCTTCACCGACCAGATAAATTTTTATGTTTTCATCACTCTCTTTTTCAGCCACTAGCATTTGTGCCTCTGGATGCGCGTTCTCGATTAGTGTTGTGATAGCGAAACTCGCATTTTCTTTTCGTAGCACAGTTGATGATTCTGAGAATGAATTTCCGTTATTATTGCTGTTCCACCAAGACAAAACCGCGGCCCCGTCCTTTTCGTAAGCAACGAGGTAGCGAATATCTTCAGGGCCGTTGACTAGAAAGTCACCACGAGATACACCTTCATATCCATCGATTATTTTTTCGCCACCTAACCACTGCTCACCGTCCCACCAAACATGTCTAGTTTGTTTGGGTCCACCAGCCTTCTGACCGATATCCACGCCAGCATTGATTGCTATATGCGGGTTACCTTTACTATCGAGGTGTGAAGTACCATTAAATGTCCAAAGCTCGCCCGTTTTCATTGCTAACGTTTTCTCATCAGCCATTTCCTTGGTAACCGGCAGAGACAAAGCCTCGCCTTTAACATTGCTCCATTCATTTGTCTGCGTGTTGAACTTCATGAAGTAAAGGTCGTGACGCTCTGGGGTATGCCCTCTATCATCCCTACCAGCATCACTATCCCAGCAAATATGATAATCGTAGGAAACGATTAGGTTATCTCCTTCCCCTTTTCCGACCCATGCGTACCAGCTATCCACAGCCTTTAAGTCTGTGCGACGTTTGTGCTTAAGAAATGACACAGGCGCAGAGAAAGTTCGCCCGTTGTCCACAGACTTCTGATACACCCAATCACTACGGTGAGCTCCATGACGGAAAAACAGATAAATATCGCCATTGTCCATTTTGACTACTTGGTTATAAGTACCGAAAGGCGTGATATTATCTAAGTCTTCCCATTCAGTAATGTCGTAAGGACGTTTCGAAACCGCATGTTTGTTTGCACCAACATGAGTATTACCCAGAGAATTGTGACCGTCTGATTTATTGCCGCCATGGCCACCATAAAAAATGTGGATATAGCCTTCGTTATCAATAAGCATGGTTGGTTTACCATGGTTATCGAATTTCTTGCCACCATCGCGCCGACCTAACTCGCTGGTCCCCGCTTTGAAGGGACCTTTCCACTCTTTGGTTCTGTGATCATACGTGGCAACAAACGGATCTTCTTTAGGTCCTTGATAAGACACATAGGTAATACCGTTTTGGTGTATGGCCGCTGGATGCTGAACAATTGCGAGAGGGTTACCTACTGCGTTGTCTGCAAAGTACTCTACAAACTGAGTGTTTTCAGAGGCTGTAGGACCTACTTTACTCGTTTGCATAGCACAGCCAGATAGAACTGCTCCGCTCATTAAAGCTACACTGAACGCTAGTTGCGTTTTCTTGAGTAAAAATTGACGTTTTAACATCTTATTTATCCCCGTCACTTTTCTACTAATCTTTGTTTTCTTCAAATAGCGCCAAAAACTCGCTGGCAATATCTGGATTTTTCTTCGAAAGATCACGTAACTCAGCAGGGTCTTTTTCAATATTGAACAGTTCAAGTGGTGCGTCGTAGCCATAACGGACCGCTTTCCACTCGCCTTTACGAGCCGCTTGATAGGTATCTCCAATTACGCCTGAGTTAGGATCACCTACCTGCTTCGAGAACTCCCAATAGAGTACTCGCTCACCCATCTCGCTGGGTTCAGTCTTTAAAAGCCCTACAATTGATTTACCGTTGGTTTTAACTCTAGGAACCATGTTTAGATTTACGCCCGCAAGCTCTGCTACAGTGGGCATAACATCTGCAAATAGCCAAGGTGTATCGTCTGTCCGACCCGCTTTAATGCGCTCTGGCCAGTGAACAATCATTGGAACGTGGATACCGCCGTCGTATAAATCTCGTTTCATACCACGATAGGGCTCAGAGGCTTTTAAGTATTCAGGGTCCGCGCCGCCTTCATCATGCGGGCCATTGTCAGACGTAAAGAAGATGAGTGTGTTATCAAGTTCACCCATTTCGTCTAACTGTGTAACAATTTGACCAATATAGTGGTCAAGTGCTGAAACCATACCTGCCAGTGTCGCGTTCGGCTTGTCAACAGGTTCTGGATAGTAGGACGCATACTTGTCAGCTGGATTGCCACCTTTCATACCTGTATAGGGCGTTTCAGCGAATTTGTACTGCTCACTGAACTTCTCTGGTACACCTAATTCAGCATGTGGCGACGAGTAAGCAAGCATGATAAAGAATGGGTTTTCTCGTGGCTGCTTTATATATTCAATAGCTTCCTTCGTGAAAAGCTCCTGAGCATAGGCGCCTTTTTTACCGCCTTCGTTTTCAGGGACGCGAATTTTCTTACCGTCTTTCCAAACGATATGAGGGTACTGACGATGACCCTCAAGGATTGAATAAAACCCGTACCAAGTATCGAATCCCATGGCATGGGGGTCTGTGACACCCATTTGTGAACCAATAGAATATTTACCAAATAATGCCGTGTCGTAGCCGCCATGTTTTAATACGTGCGCTAGGGTTATATCCATTTCTGTCAACTGAACAGTGTTTGAATTGTTCGTCATTAAACGGCCATCTCGCCCTGTAAATAAAGAGACACGCGATGGAGAACACACTGTGTTACCTGCATACGCTTGGTCGAAGCGGATACCATTAGAAGCAAGATCATCTAGGTTTGGAGTTTTGATTGGCGTATTGCCATAGGCTCCGACTTGGTTAAAGCCCAAGTCATCTGTAAGAATGAATAGGATATTGGGTTTGTCCTGTGCAGCTACACTGGAAGAAAGAGATGTGAATAAAGCACCAAGTACGCTTATAAGACTAAACCTAAGTTTGTTCATGGTATTTCCTAATTAAGTTGAAGATTAAACCGCTTGTTTCTTTTTTCTGCATATTATTCTAGGCAATGTGCAGTTAATGTTGTTGGTTCTGGTATAAACGCCCTTCCTTTATCACGGTTAGGCGGCAAGGCTTCCCATGCCAAGTAGAAGCGTTTTCCAGCAGTAAGATGATTATTTTCTGGTGAAAGCTGTTTCAAAGCCTTTGTATATAAGGGCATGTCGTTAGTTTTATCATAGGCAAGCAATGCCGGTGGAATTTGTGAGCCGGTCGACTCAGATTTAACTTCTAACGAATCAACATCAAGTGTGTAAGCGTAAGATGTACCGTTTAGGTCTGCATATACCTCTACATCTCCGCTATTAAGAAGCTTCGCTGGTTTCTTGACTGTAAGAGTAGTAGGAAGGGCACCAGTCATATTCAATTCTTGACGTGAGTCTTTCCAACTAGATACTTGAAAACTTTTCCAATTCCCATTGTCATTTCTAGCTATAAAGAGTTGGCTATCTCCCTTGTCATCATAGGCTTGATATGAAATTAAAGGTCGAGCTTTATGGTCGAATCCAATAGGTGTGTGACCGTTTAGAATGCCTGAAAATTGAGGAAGCGGAACTGCCGCTTCACTATTACTTAATTTCATAGGTAGAGAGATTGAAGTGCCGTCTGATTTCTGCCAGTTCACAAGATCTTTACTCTTGGCATAGGAAATATCGTGATTAGAGGCTGCGACAGGTGTTTCTCTCCAAACCCACGAAAGATGGAAGTAACCGTCTGGACCAAGAACAGGCCCCCAGAAATAACCATTTCTTTCTCCCTCTCCGTCAACTAATGGAGAATCATGCAACCTCTGCCACGTCCCGTCTTTAGCATTGAAAGCGTTATAAATTTCGTTACCGCTCCCACTTCGTCCGTTTCTGTATTTAAAATAGAGTTTCCCCTCGGCATCGTTAAAAAACTCTGGATAAGTCATTCGACTTTCTGTTTCCTTGTCAGCCATGAAGTCAACACGTTTTAAACTTCGCACGTCGTAAGGGTTTTCACTTTTAAAATAGACGATAGGGTTAACATGTAGATTCCCAACGATATGAATATACCCTTCTTCGTCGAGGCCAATAACGACACTGTTGTGACTGTCCCATCCCAAATAACTGTCTAACTTTTGATATATCCAGTTTCCTGTGGGATAGGGTTTATAAGCAACACTCATTTGTCTGCTAGCATCATAATAAGCCACAATTTGTTGGTCGCCTTTACCGATGTAATCAAACGCAACACGGTGCCCCGACCAAACACGGTCTATTGCTTCAACCTCGAAGCAGCCTGCTTTGTCGAAAGTCTGTGCAGCGGCTACGCCACTGATGCTGACCGCACAACCCAGAACACTCTGAAGTAGCAATGTTTTTAATCGGCTCACTAATATAACCTCGAAACGTTAATACATCGTTAATATCCATAGTGACTTTAAACAAAAAAGCGGTCATTTACAATCTTTTTCATTCACGCAAAAACAATGTGAGCGTCTCTTCTATTGAATAAATAAAGCCGTTTAGAATTCATTGTAAATGCATATAAGTAACGTAATTTCATAATAAATATAGCAACATATTGTAATAATTGAAAAAAGCGTACGCTTTAGAAATAGGCCAAGTGAAGACAGTGATTGCCTTGATGAAGAGAGTTGTAATTCCTCACGAAAGATTGATTTTGACTTAATATTTACATTTATGATTAAAACAATGTTAACATCGGCGCTAGAGTCATTAATGGGATTCTCTCTATAAGAATAAGAGGATTGGTTAAAAAGAGGAAAATGGCCATGAACAAAATGAAGGCTGAAATGCTCAAAGTCTTTGCAACTATTGCTCTAATCTTAGGCTTTTCAATACATGCAAGTGCTGCTACCAACCAGCCAAACATTTTATGGTTAGTAATAGAGGACATGAGCCCACTACTGCCTATGTACGGTGACGACAGCATTGAAACTCCGAACATATCTAGATTGGCTGACGAGGGTGTTGTATACAATAACGTTTTCTCAACGTCAGGCGTTTGCGCACCAAGTAGAGCAGCGTTAGCTACAGGGCTCTACCCTAACGGGTTCGGAGCTAACAATATGAGAACTTCATCTAACACTGAAGAAACCGGCCTGCCAAAGTATGAAGCAGTTCCTCCTCAAAACACAAAGATGTTAAGCCAGTTGCTGAGGGAGGCAGGTTACTACACTACTAACAACTATAAAAACGACTATCAATTTAAAGCACCAAAGACTGCGTGGGATGAAAATGGAATTTACGCTCACTGGCGCAACCGCCCAAGTAATCAGCCTTTTTTCTCTATTTTCAATTTCACGACAACTCATGAGTCAGGCCTATTTGAACCTTACGGCATAAGAAAGCTGGAACAACGACATTACTTTTCTAATGACGCTGACAAGATTTCGGCACTGCCTACCGATCATAGAATTAAGACGGATAAAGAGTCTACACCTATTCATGTAGACCCAGAGACCAAATTTCCAGTCCCACCTTATTTACCCGATACGCCAATTGTGCAGAGAGACCTATGGAAGGTTTACAATAATTTAGCCGAAACTGATAAACAAATCGGAGCAATTTTAGATGTGTTAGAGGACGACGGCTTGTTAGACAACACTATAGTAGTTTTCTACTCTGATCACGGCGGTCCAATGCCAAAGCAAAAACGCCTAATCTATGACAGCGGGCTAAAAGTACCATTGATTATCCGCTTTCCCAACGGTCAGAAAGCAGGAACGATAGAAGAGCGTCTTGTGTCTTTTGTGGACTTCGCACCGACTACACTCGCTATGGCCGGAGTGCCCATTCCTGATTATATGCAAGGGGACAACTTTTTAGACACCTCAGATGAGAGAGAATACATTTATGCTGCAGCGGATAGGTTCGATGGTTTTACTGACACAATAAGAGCCGTCAGAGATCAATGCTATAAATATATTCGCAATTATCGTCCTAATGACCCGTATTACCTTCCTGTTGCATACCGAGAGAAAATACCGAGTATGCGCGAGCTACTTGCATTAAATGCTGCGGGTAAACTCAATGAAGCACAAAGCCAATGGTTTCGAAAAACCAAGGACGCTTATGAGCTTTTCAATGTTTGCAATGATCCTTACGAACTATCCAATCTTGCCTATATCAAAAACTATCAAAATAAACGTAATGAGATGGAGAGTGCACTGAACAACTGGTTAAAGGATATTGGTGACGACCCTACAAGAACAGAGAGGCAACTCATAGCTACCTTATGGGGTGATGCAAGCACTCAGCCTAAAACCAAAGCCCCAAAATTAGTCATTGAAGATGGCAAAGCCGTAATTGCTAGCGAGACGCCTGGAGCTTTTATTGCTTTTAGGTATAAACGGGATAAAACGTCACAAAATTGGCAAATATATAAAGAAGCGCAACCTATTAAACCCGGTGTAATAGAAGCTGTCGCACATAGACCAGGTTACATCGAGAGTGCTACAACAATGTTGACCATTGAAAAAAACTGATGTTCAAGGAATAAAAATGAATTTTGTAAGAGTATTTTGGCTTGCTGTAGCAACGGTCATGTTTGTAAGTGCCTGTTCATCCCATTCTTATTCAAATAATGATAAACCCACATTATTAACTGTAGGAGAAGGATTCACGAACCCGCTTGGCTATTATGAATCTACTCCACGTTTTTCTTGGAAGGCACCGTTAGACAATAAAAGGTCCACCCAACAATTGGCGTATCAAATACAAGTGGCGTCAACATTTGAAAACTTAATGGATAAACCAGATAAATGGGATAGTGGCAAAGTCCAGTCTTCCGCCATGTCATGGGTAAATTACGAAGGTAAGCCAATCTTTTCAAGAGAAAAGGTATTTTGGAGAGTCAGGTTTTGGGACGAAAACAATATCGTCTCGCAATGGAGCGATGTAGCGCACATTGAGTTAGGCCTGCTCAAAAATAGCGACTGGAAAGCTTCATGGATAGGGGCGAAAGAAACCCAAGCAACTGAATCACCTTCACAAAGCACGTTAGCTACACCGCAGTATTTTAGAAAGCCGTTTTCGTTAGATAAGGAAGTGAGTAAAGCAAGGCTATATGTAACGGCGAAAGGTGTGTTTAAGGTTTTCCTAAATGGTGAGGACGTCACCGCCAACGATGCATTGCCACCAGGTTGGACACCTTATGAAAAACGAATTGAAACCCTTACCTATGATGTAACCTCTTTAGTTAACCAAAACGAAAATGTACTTGGGGCTATCATTGCAGGTGGTTGGTATTCGGGAAGAATTGCAGATTTAAAGGAAACCGACCATTTAAAATCTCCACGGTTTCTTACTCAGCTTGAAATTACTTATTCAGACAATACGACATTACTTGTTACAACGAACGACTCTTGGAAAGCAACACAGTCGGGACCCATCCGTTTTGCGAGTAATTACGATGGAGAACGATATGACCAGCGGTTCGAAATGGACGGTTGGACTAAACCAGGTTTTGATGATTCGAAATGGAGCACTGCTGTTACCGAGGTGGTAACGCCTGACACACTCTTACGTCCGAAACGTCACTTACCCGTTCGTAATATAAAGCAGTTAGCCCCAGTATCATTCGAGCAAATTGATAAAGACACCGTTATTTTTGATTTTGGCCAAAACATGGTGGGCGTTCCCACTATCAATATTCCCGTTAAAGAAGGCAAAGAAGTTAAATTACGCTTTGCTGAGGCACTACATAAAGGAAGCTTTTACACAGAGAATTATCGTTCTGCGCATTCAACGGATTACTACTTGCCGTCAAAAAACGGCGTAGCCAAATATACGCCTACTTTCACCTTCCATGGATTTCGTTACATAGAAGTATCTGGTTTTGACGAAAGCAAAGTTCCTGTAAAAGATTGGATAGTAGCGAACGTACAACATTCTGACATAGCGCTATATAACAATTTTTCTAGTGCCAACCCAAAACTGAACAAACTATTTGAAAATATTAATTGGGGGTTAAGAGGCAACTTTTTCGATATCCCTTTGGACTGCCCTCAGCGCGACGAACGGTTAGGCTGGACAGGTGATGCCAACGCTTTTATAGCCCCATCAATGTATATGGCGGATGTATATGGATTCTGGTCTGCCTACCTTAAGAGTTTGCGCGAAGAACAAACCGAAGACGGCTTCGTTCCACTCTACGTACCCTTTGTAAAATGGATAAACTGGACATCATCGGGTTGGGGTGACGCCGCGACTATTCTCCCGTGGGAGCTCTACATGATGACAGGCGATAAAAAGATCCTAGAAGACAGCTACCCATCAATGACAGCCTGGATTGATTATCACGAAAGCCAGGCTGAAGATAATATATCAAGCATGATGACGTTTGGTGATTGGCTACAACCCTACCCTGAAAAAGAAGGAAAAGGTGCAAACCGAGGAGACACTGACTTCTCTCTTATCTCGACAGCATTTTTTGCTCGTTCGGTAGAGCTAACCAAAAAAACAGCATTGGAGCTTGGCTTCAAGAAAGATGCTAAACGCTTAGCGAGTAAACACAAAGAGCTAGCGAAGGCTTTCAGAAGTGAATTCTTTGACTCAAATTTAAACGTAGTAAAAGGAAAGGAAACACAAACAGCTTATCTTCTTGCACTCGCTTTCAACCTTTTACCTGAAAGCGATGTTAAGATTGCCCAAACTAAACTCGTTTCGTTACTTGAAGCGTCGGACACACACTTAAGAACGGGCTTTCTTGGAACGCCGTTACTGGCTAATGTTCTACAAGAGGCTGGACGAACTGATTTAGTCTATGCACTGCTATTTAAAGAAACTTATCCATCTTGGTTCTACTCAATCAACAATGGCGCTACCACCACATGGGAACGCTGGAACTCGTACTCAATAGAAGACGGATTTAACCCACAAGGCATGAATTCGTTGAATCACTACGCCTACGGTACTATTTCAAGGTGGTTTTACGAAGGTATTTTGGGCGTCAAGCCTTCGCTACCTGGCTTCAAGAGAGCGGTTATCTCCCCCCAACTTACTTCGCAACTCGGCTATGCTGATGGTTCCATACCTACACCAAGTGGAACTATTGATGTAAGTTGGAAAATGGCAAGCGGTGGGTTCGACGTATTTGTCACGATCCCTTTCAATACTACCGCAGAATTTATTCCACCGGCACAATACAAAGTTGAACAGGCTGAAAAATCTAATGGGGAAGTGCTCAGCCAGTGGACATCTCTACCGACTGGTCAATATCAATTTCGCGTAATCCTCAAGGATAAGAGTCTAAGGAAGCGCGATGATAATTAACGATACAAATAGGGTAACTACTATTACTTGCTCACTTTTTTTATTAATCGCAGCAACTAATACCTTTGCGGGCATTGAAGATTCTATCATCACTACCGAAAACGGAACTGCGGTGATAGAAGCTGAACACTACTCTACACAACATAAAGCGGACACGCGTCGCTGGATTATTTTCAATAATCAGAGCAATAACGCCCATGGTTTAGCAGATAGCGATAAAATGCATTTAGAGGACGCCAGCAATGATGCGTACATTGAGTTACTGCCAGACACAAGAACGAACCATTCCGAGCCCTTAGAGCACGGCGTTAATTTTTCTGCCACACCAGGTAAGTTAGCTGTCCTTACCTATCCTGTATATTTTAATACACCGGGTAGATACTTCGTTTGGGCAAGAGCTTACAGCTCAGGTAGTGAAGACAATGGTTTGCACATCGGCTTAAACAATACATGGCCTTCAAATGGCCAAAGGCTTCAACTTTGTGAGGGCAAAAACAAATGGACCTGGTCATCAAATCAAAGGCAAAAAGACAACCATTGTGGGACTCCAAACACTATCTGGTTAGATATACCTGAAAATGGCGTGCACAATATCACCCTATCTATGCGTGAAGATGGCTTTGAATTAGACAAAATCATTCTGACTCAAGACCCTGATTACAAGCCCGAAGGCGCAGGGCCAAGTGAAACTAGATACACACCTCTGCCCCTTTCCTTAAAAGAAACGTTCATTAACGTACAGGAATACAGTCTTATTTTAGAAGCTTCCCAAACCTTTGAGTCTGCCGGTGATGTTCCCTTTTATCATGACCGCAGAAATAGTGCGTTAGGCATCGATGCGAGAGAGATTCAATCTCGAAATGTCTGGGCGACATCTCAACTAAAGGTTCCTGAAAAAATGTGGGGGAAAAAGGCTAGCGCTCAAAAAACTTTTAAGAACGTAATATTAGTTACGCTTGGCGAAATAGATGGTGAGTCATCTTACAAAGTACTACTGAATGACAAAGAAATTGGCAGCTTCACCAATAGAGAAACTACCACCGATTATCAAGAAAACTATTTTGACTTGGGCTCACTTACATTAAAGCCGGGTGACATCATTACCGTTCAAGCAAAGGCAGTAACGAATGGAAAAGTTCCTGAGAATGGCGGCACGGCATACGCCAGAGGAAGATGGCGAGGGCTTGTATTCCAAGAGTAATTTAGTGTGCACCAACTGGAGAGTTAACCATGAGATACCCCACGTTTGTTAGTCTATTCGCTGCGCTTTTGATGTTAAATGGGTGCACTTCTACTGAGTATTTATTAGACGAAAAACTGTCTAACTTCAAAAATGTTTATAATGACGGCGAAGCACATTTTGTTGATGGAGAACTGCAGCTTATAGCTGAGAAAAACTGGTTCTTTTCAACTAGAAAAATTTATGAAGACTTTGTACTTGAAGCAGAAGTAATGATGCCAGATACGTCAGAGTACAGTAATTCAGGCATAATTTTTCGAGGTCAAATTATCGAAACCGATAAAGGTAAACAAATTATAGGCTATCAAGTAGATATTGACCCCAGTGACAGAAAATGGACAGGCGGACTTTACGATCAGGGCCGCAGAAAATGGCTTTACCCAATACACCCTACCCGCTCTCACCCCGATGAAGACTTTGTTACCAACTACTTAGGTGAGTGGACTAAAGAGCAAGGTGAAGCTTATAGTCACTTAACGTGGAACAAGGTAAAAATAGTCTGTAAAGGTTCTGATATCAAAATCTTTATTAATGACCTACTGACTACCCATGTCAAAGATGTGAAAGACAGTAAAGGGGTAATCGCATTTCAACATCACGGCAGCAAAGCATATAGGGAAAAGCGAGATAAAAATAATATCGTGCGCTTTAGAGCTATTTCGATTAAAAAATTATAACGCAAGAGTTGTTTCTAGTCGTAACAAATGCCTAAAGAAGCATGGTAGATTCAGTCCGGGTAATCTGCCTAGGGCAGCTTACCGTTCAGGACTGGAAAGCTCTAATTTATGTCTCATAATGGGAAGTGGACACTGTCACTTAGGCTCTTTTTGCATTGCATTCAACTCACCTAGTACATACACCATAGGAGCATTCCAGTTTATAGCAATTTCATTGGTTGAAAAGCTACACCATTCATCTAGGTAGGAATCAGCGGGTAATGGATAGGGATAAGTGCAATTATCCTGATGCCCAGAATGAGGCCCACCTACAAGCATACCCGGTATAGGCTCCTCAACTTTATCACTTTCAGAAATACGATGATGTGGATACATAGGGGTTTTATTTCCTATACCTGTGACAAAACTGTAGCCCGTGGCATTCATACCAAATATATAAGCAATGCTTTGGTAAACTCCTTTCAGATAATTGTCATTACTAGTGAGCCGATGCGCAGCGAGTAATACCATTGCTTTATTTAACAGAACACTGTTACTTCCCCACACAAAATCGGCCTCTTCCATGGGTACGCGATAAGGAGATGTCATTGTTTGCTCAACAATATCATCAGCTAGGGTGAGTAACTTCTGCCTCCACTTTTCGTAATGCACGCTTGGTAACGAAACTTTGTCACGGGTAAGCATCGAGATGAGTCCAAGAGTCTCTACGTTAGCCCATCCTGGTACTGTAAATTCAACAGGGTTATTCGAAAGGTGACTTAGATAGCGTAGATCTTCTGTAGCAAGGTAAAGTTCAACAGCAGCCCAGAAAAATTCATCATCGAAAGTATTGTCACCGTATTCGCCACTTTGCACATCATCCGGCTGTATATAAGGTGCATTAGGGTTTTCTATCGCCCATTCCCACGCTTTTTCAGCTTGCGCTAGCCATTGCTTAGCCAGATCGGGATCATGCTCTTGGTAAACACGGCTCGCGACCGCAAGAATGGCGGCTAAATCAAGGGTAGCCGAAGTTGACACACCTATCGCAAATAGCGGCTCACTATCTTCATGTGGCATAACCTTTCCCGGCCACTCTAAAGTCGTAACTTTGTGAAAGGCGGCGCCATCATATCGCTGCATAGTGGCTAACCAATCCAAATTCCAGCTTACTTCATCAAGGATGTCGGGCATATCGTTATGCCTCTCAGGTATGTCTATGGTAAGTGATTCGTAATACTGTGAATTATGTTCGTACGCAGCCAATAGAGTATAGGTGGCGATTGCTGCATTAACTGTATACTTGCCGTAATCTCCCGCGTCGTACCAGCCTTTTTGAGAGGTGACAACAGTGTGTGAGTCGAGCGATGATGCGGTTGCAGAAGAGTGCACCGTGACTACTTCGTCTAAATGTCCAGCTTCCCTAGCCCACTTTCCAGCATAGGTAGCATCCAATTCAGTACCCGAACGGTTAAAGTAGAACGATTTAATTGCAGCAATATGTGGGGCAAAGTAAACCCCATCACTGATGACAAATGGTGCGGAGCGTGGAAGAGCCGCTATCTCTAAGTAAAACTTACCTTGCTCAGTAAATTCACTGAAGTCAGCGCTACGAAGGTTTGCTTCTTGACTAAGCGGCCAATTCTCTGGTTTGTTCAATACGCCTTCATATCGAACGGCATCGTCCGTCTCACGCTTTATTACAAAACGGGTCGCAGACTTTGATGGCACTACAGCATACTTGCTGCCGTTAGGTAAATAGCCGACCTGACTTACCTTAATACTCACAGGCTTGTTGACTTGATCTTCAGTGTATTTTTGTTTGCTATTGTCTTCACTGCATCCGGTGATTGAAATGATAGACAGTAAAGCGAACAGCACACGGAAATAATGTCGGTTGCGTATTACGGCTGTCGAATGAATGAAAGAAACCATAGATATTTTGACCTCAATATGTTTTGTTTTATTTTTGTCAAAAATCGCGGCAAGTCGTCTTTTTATAGGTATCGTAAGTTAAAATAAAAGCGATGAACCGGTATTTGAACGCTTTTTATGAAAATTATGAAAACCGGGCCAACACATGACATTAACACAATATTTACTTATAACGTTTGTGTTGATCCTATTGCTTAACGAAAATGAAAAAGTTATAAACATAAAAAATAAATGGTTTCAGGCTGTTAATATGAAAGCGGTTTTGTTCAATATGCATGATTTGGTACTGCTTTTTACAGTTTATCAATGCTTGTTGTTTGCTTTATTTTTAGTAACGTTGAAGCGTGGTAAGCGTAAAACACACTTGCTTCTCGCCGCTTTCTTATTGTCGCAAGCGGCTATACCACTGGATAACTTGATTAATTTTGGAGAAATATTTCGCGATACCGCATTGCAGTTATCCCCGAATCTTTTTTATTCATTTGGTTTAGCGTATTGGATAGAAGCCCCTTTATTGCTTTTCTACATCCGCAGCCTTATTTACAAAGATTATCAATTCAGACGCTACGATTTACTCTTACTCGTTCCGTTTTTGCTGTACGCCATATACTTTGCCAATAGTTGGTGGCTCGAAGATGAAGCTTTGAAAATTGCCGCTTTGCAAGGTGACACCATTGCCAACAGTCCATTCTATGAGCGAGTTATTCATCTTTTCAGAGAAGTATTTCGTGTGGCATGTGGCATTCTATGCTTAATGGAATTGAATAAGTATCAAAGACAGTTAAAACAACAGGTTGCTGAAACCGAAAGTGTCGATCTGACCTGGCTAAAGATACTCGTGTTAGGCTTTTTAGGGGTTCGCGTTATTAGCGTGTTTACCGCTTTGGCGATTATTTCGGCCTATGAAGTCGGTTTTTATGTCGACCATGAATTATTAGGTTTATCATCTAATTACGTGGTAATTCTCATCGTGTCCGGATTGATATTTTTCAGTGCCGGCTATTCAACTATATTTCGTGGTATAGAGCGTCAAGGCACTCCTAATACATCCAAAGAAAAATCAAAGATTGATTTACGACAAGTAGAAAAAATCACTCATTATATGCATTTGAATAAACCTTATTTGAATCATCTACTTACGCTAGAAAACTTAGCTAAACAGCTTGATATTGCTCCACGGGCCCTGTCGCATATTATTAATCATCATTTCAATAAAAACTTCTTTGAATTCATCAACCAATATCGCATTGAAGAGAGTAAACTACTGCTAAAAAGTGAATCAAATCGAAAAGCCACTATGTTAGATATTATGGATGCAGCCGGTTTCAACAGCAAAGCAACCTTTAATACTTTTTTTAAGAAATTGGTGGGCAAAACACCCACGCAATATCGAAAAGATTTTTGGGACTGAACTACTTGAATCATCCCGTTGGATTAACGGTGTGTTGAACGATAGAATTCTGCTCACTGTAACGCTAACTCGGTCAAATTCATTACGGGATTCTGAGAAACAGCCTTACAGTATTTTTCAATGTATGCTGATTGCGTCGGCATGACGCTCGCAGAATTATCAATCACTTGCTTTATGTGTTCTAATCTAGAGCGGATCTCCACTTCAGGCAATGTATCTACAAGAGGGTGGTAGCCGTTTGCCCTAATGCCCTGCCCATGCAATACCGCAAGCCATGAAGTTTCGTTAAATAGCTCTGCGTCTTGACGATAAATCCTACCATTGGCTTTATAAAGATCGATCTTGTGTTGCAAGTAATCTGGAATAGGCATATTTTTGCAGTAACGCCAAAACTCAGTGTCTTCTCGTTCTGTCGCCACGTAGTGCAAAATAATGAAGTCTCGGATACGCTCCATTTCTAACCTGGTTTGCTGATTGTAGGTATCAATATCAATCTGCTCGAAGCCCTGATGGGGGAACATGCCAAGAAGCTTCGCAATGCCCGCTTGAATAAGATGTAGGCCTGTAGACTCCAATGGCTCTATAAAGCCAGCGGAAAGACCAATTGCTACGCAATTTTTCACCCATGATTTTTTGCGTATACCTGTTTTCCAACGAAGAATATTAGGCTCGTTCAGCGGTTCGCTCTCCATTTGCTGAATTAATACGTCAATTGCCTTTTGGGTATCTACAAATCGACTTGGAAACACATAACCGTTACCAATTCGATGCTGCAGTGGAATGCGCCAAGTCCAGCCTGCCTCTTGCGCCGTACTAATTGTGTAAGGGTACACGTTATTTTTTGCCAAACACGGCATTGCAATAGCGCTGTCGCAGGGCAACCAGTGTGACCAATCTTCAAAACCCGAATCCAAGGTTTTTTCGATAAGTAGGCCATTAAAGCCCGAGCAATCTATAAATAAATCTCCGTTGACAACTTGGCCATTGTCCAACACTAAATTGTCAATAAAGCCATCGGTGTCTCTAATAGAAACGTCTTCCATTTTAGCTTCGATACGTTTTACACCGCGACTTACGGCAATTTTTCTTAAATATTTCGCATACAAGGTCGCGTCAAAATGAAACGCATAGGCAATTTTAGATAACGGTGAATTGCCTCTGTTTTCCGGACGCATAAACCGGCCTTGCTTAGCTGCAACTGCTGCAAGTGAATACGCATCGAGATCGCTAGCTTCGCCTTTTTGGAACATTTTTAACCAATAGTGATGAAATTGAATGGCATCCATATCGGTTCCAAAGCTACCGAAAGGATGCATGTAGGAATGGCCTTTTTGTTTCCAGTTCGCAAACTCAATGCCCAATTTAAATGTCGCTTGAGTCTCGCGAACAAATTCGTTTTCATCGATCCCCAAAATGCTATTAAATAGCGCGATTTGAGGAATGGTTGCCTCGCCAACCGATACGGTTCCGATACTTTGTGACTCAACTAATACAATTTCAGCATAATTATTTTTTAGGACCGTAGCTAGCGCTGCAGCGGTCATCCACCCAGCACTCCCTCCACCCAAAATAACGACTTTTTTTACTGCTTGCATACTGAATCCTGTTGGTTTTTATATCACTTAAACTGAGGCAGCTGCATTGCTGCTTGCTCTATCTGTTGCTTAAGCATGGTAAGCTTGTGCTCAAGATCGTCTATTTCTATTGCAAAGCTCAAAGGGTCCAATGCAATGGGATATTTATCAAAAGCTAACAACGTATTCTCAATTAATCCTAAGTCGTTTGGGTAATGCTCTAACTGAGGAAAGACTCCTGTACGCTGATAAAAGCTAATAGCATACTCTAGATCAGCCGCTTCAATAAGTTCGGCTTTAAGCTGCCAAAACTCAGTATCTTTTCTGTCACATAAAAAAACAGGAAGCAATGCTAAATCTCGCCAATACCGATAACGCTCTGACGATTTTCGATTAAAAAAATTAGCCGATGCTGTGGATAAATTAACACCACTTAGTAATGCCCAAAGTGTATTTAACTGTTGAGTTCTGTATCCCAATCCACCATTGTCCAGCATTTGATGTACACCTGTTTCAAACAAGTAGATTGTGTTTGAGGTATGCTGCCAAACGTCATGGGTATTGGGCGCTAGGGCTATTTCTAAACATTCGCTATACGAACCAGACAAACTTTTTTTCTCTTTAGTGAAACAGCGGGAGAAGAACTTTCTAGCGTATTGACGGCCGCTTACGTACTGACGCTCGACATAACCGTCATCAGTGCATTCGTATTCATTTGAAAGGTTATTTACTTTGGGAACACTTTCTTTAAGAACGGATGTCTCAATTAGAAATGTGTCTAACGGCATTTTACAGTCGGGTTCTTTACTTACTCGACAATCTAACGTAATCGTTTCCCTGCCAGAGAATTGATCTTCAGTGTCAAAAGCGTCGGCATGTAATTCAGCCCCCTTTCCTAGCTCTAATGTTACCTGCTTAAGTAAATTACAAAGTAACTTTGCGTCAACGCGTAAACCATATTCTAAACTAGAAAGAATTGATCGAGGGTCACCACTAGGCATTGCAAACGTGCCTACTAATGCACATATAGTGTTCAAAGAAAATAGCTCTGCCCGCCAATTCAAATTATTGGTTTCGTTTCTAAGCCTAGCGAGATAGTGTACGAAATTTACGCCCCCTAGCGGCACTCCTGTTTTTGCGAGCCCTGCAAATGCAACATGTTTTTTTCCCTGCCATCCCATGTACTTGTTTGCTAAAAAAGGCATAGCGCGAGCATGGTTAACTAGTACAGATTCGGTTAGACCGAGATTTTGCAGTGCCAATAGCACATCAGCTTGCAACGCCAAACTGCCGTGACTAAACACTGGTTCCTCATCACTAGCAACATGAAATACGGCTATTTCGGTATCTTTAAGCGCGTACGCTGCCATTGCAGCCGTGTACCATCCTGCTAGTGCACTGTGTTTACCACTAATTACCTTCACTTTTTTAATAGCAACAGTGTCTGTCATATTTTTGCCTATATTACTTTCGACCATACAGGCTAAATTGGGCTGCTTGGTTGAGTTGTAACTTAACATTACAAGTCATATTGTCGTGTAACCGTGACACGATTTGCTCATTTGTTTGCATTCTTGCTACCGCCTGTTGGATATCAGTGAAAAGCGTTAACATATATGTGTCTGCATGAGCTAATGTGGTTTCGTTTACACGTATATCACTGTAAGACGGAATAACACCTTGGCCGTTGTACACCGCTAACCAAGATGGCGTTAAAAATAATCCGTATTGATAATCTTCAATTACGCCTATCTCTTTGTACAATTCCATTTTTTCTTCAAGGCTTGGCGGTATTTTCAAGTGTTTGCAGAAAGTCCAAAATGGCGTGTCTTCGCGAGATGTCGCGTGGTAATGCAGAATCAGAAAGTCACGAATTTTATCCATTTCATTACTAAAGTATCGATTGTATTCGGTACTTTTAACAGCCATGTTTTCTCGTTGCGGTAGTAGCTCTACCAACTTCATGATAGCAGCTTGAATAAGGTAAATGCTTGTTGATTCCAACGGTTCTAAAAAGCCACTTGAAAGCCCAATTGCAACACAATTTTTAAGCCAACTTGATTTTCTTTTTCCTGTGACAAATTTCAAATAATTAGGTTCTGATGTTTGGTTGCCGGGCAGATTCGTCAAAAGCGTTTTCAGTGCATTTTCTTCATTTATGTACTGGCTAGCGTAAACATATCCATTTCCCATTCTATGCTTTAACGGGATTTGCCATTGCCAACCGGCATCTCGAGCAATCGCTTTGGTATAAGGTAGGGGTCTTCCATTATGTTCACTTTGTACAGCTATGGCTCGATCACAAGGTAACCAATGAGACCAGTCTTCATAGCCCGCCTTTAAACTTTGCTCTATCAAACGTCCTTTGAAACCAGAGCAATCGACAAAAAAATCGCCGTTTACAATTGTGCCATCATCCAGTTTTAGGCCGGAAATAGAGCCATCACTTTTTCGAAGCGATACACTATTTACCTTACCCTCAATACGCGTGGTGCCTTTTTGCTCAGAGAAAGTCCTTAAGTATTGCGCGTATAAACCTGCATCAATGTGGTAAGCATAAGAGTAGCTTGATGTGAGTAAACCAGGTTCGGAAGTCGGAAAATTAAATTTGCTGTTTTTGCATGCCACAACAGGCAAAGAGTAATCATCGAGTTTCAGCTGATTATTGTACTTTTTACGTGCAAAGAAATAATGGTGAAACGCAACATTTTTTATTGGTTTACCGTAATCACCAAAAGGGTGAATGTAAGTATCGCCAATATCCCCCCAATTTGAAAACTCAATCCCAGCTTTTATGGTGGCATTGGTTGCCTTTATAAACTCGCCCTCATCAATGCCTAATCGCTGATTAAAAAAACGTAAGTGAGGTAAAGTTGCCTCACCAACTCCCACTGTACCAATGGCGTCTGACTCTACGAGAGTGATTGAAAAGAACTTAGGATCAAGCAATGTAGACAAGGCAGCTGCCGTCATCCAACCGGCGGTGCCGCCGCCCAAAATAACAATATTTCTTATTTGATGTGTAGGCGCTTTAAACACGCATTATCTCTTTTTTCTTAACAAGAATTTCATAGTAAAAACACACAATCATAGTAGCGGTGCCTATCAAAAGTAGGATCCGCTACGTTGAGTAATATTTAGCGTCAGAACACACCGCGCACCACTAAACTGAAGCGTCTATCATTAACAAACGCACCACGTAATCTTCGGTTTCCTTCCTGATCTATTTGCATCGACGTGCGAGTGACCTCATCGGTTAGATTAGTGCCCTGAATACCTACTTTGATATTCTCAGTGACATCATAAAACACCGAAGCATCCAAAAATCCAATAGCCTCGTTAAAGATAGGTAGCTGTGTAATGACGTCTTGCGTCGTCAAAAGATAAGCCGAACGCCAGTTGTATGCCATACGTGCATTCCAACCGTATTTCTCATACATGACCACCAAGTTATAGTTGTCTTCCGACAAACCTTCTAATGGGAGTCCTTCAAAGGCAAAGTTAGCATTAACGGTCGTATCAGGGTTGTCAGGTGCCAAGCCGGAATTTGGCGAGCCGTCTTCATCAACAAATGTGTAGTTAGCTTGCACGCCGATACCATCAAAAGGCGCTGGCAACATATCAAAAAACTGCTGATAGGCAATTTCGAAGCCTTGAACTGAGCCTTTTTCGCCGTTGAGTGCCGATGCAACTTCAACTTCTTGGGTTGCTCCATTATTTGTATACGATTCCGTTCGTGTACCGCTAATAAAGTAATTTTCTAAATCTTTATAAAAATAGGAAAAGGTTAGAGAGCCAACAGGCGCAAAATACCACTCCAATGTTAGATCATAGTTAACCGCTTCCATTGGCTTTAAGAAAGGGTTGCCCGAATTAGCTGTGTAACGACCTATGGTAGACGAGACCAAATCAGGCTGACCGTCACCATTGTTATCATCACCGACCACATTAATGCGGTCTTGCTCTTGTATGGCGACATAGTTTCTCAATAGACCAAGTTGAGGCAAGGCAATAGTTTCTGCAACACCGACTCTCATTAGTACTTCATCCGTAATATTAAGTTTGAAGTTGAAACTAGGAAGTATCTTATTGTAATCGCTCGATGATACTAATGGTGTTGAAGCAGCGTTCCCGAATGCTTTTTGATCATCTGGTAAGTAGTTTTCCTGTTCAGTAGGGTCGTTTGGATCATCGGGCACGTTGTCAGGGAATACGATAAAGCCAGCGGTGTCGTTTTCGATGTTAACATAGCGCACGCCAAAGTTACCCGAGTAGTCCATATCCCCCCACATACCTTCGAAATTGGCTTTGATATAGACAGCAGTATTTACTTCATCGGTTTGATTTACTTCATTATTGATAAAGTCAGAACCATCTGCATTTCGCGCTGAAAGTGGCGTCCAACCGCTTGAGACGGGCGCCAAGGCCGAACCTGCACTTCTGTAGTTTTTCGCTAATGACATTGCAGGGAATAGAAAAGCGTTGCCGCCATCTACGTTAAGAACGCCACCGCGCGCAAAGTTATCAAAGCTAACTTCTTCATGGGGTACTTGTAATCCAGCAACGGAATCATACCAAGCTACATCACCCGTCCATGCTTCAGACAGTACACCCCAATTGTAAGTTGACTGCCGAGTGGTTTGCTCGCGTTTAGCGTAACGAGCCCCGAACTGCACAGATGTAAATAGACCGTCATCAAAGGTATATTTTGTATCAAAGCGCGTTGCAATCTCTTCACCTTCGTTAGCCGCAATGTGATCCATCGCACTTCGAAAGAATGAGCGACTCGGGTCAGTAAAGTGATTATTATTTCTATCAAAATCAGGTTGACCGTTGAATGTAGGCGCATAGAAGTCAATAGAGGGCTTGCCCGTTCCCGAAACATCTAAACCTATCACAGCATCGGTTGCCCCCATTATCGTAAAGTCAATGACATCGTTTGTCCCTTCTACATATTGAACATCAAAGTTAAAGGCCCATGAGTCATTAGGGGTGTATTTTACGTTGAAACTCAAATCTTCAACCGTTGATTCATTATCACGAAAGCGAGACTGAAGCACGTGGTTCATACCAAAAATACCGCCCGGAGTACGCTCACCTTCGTTTCCGCGCCAACCTTCGTTAGACGTCATAATACCTTGCTCAAAATAGCCGTTTGAATCAAACTCAAACTGAGTACCATCAACCGGAATCAAGCCATCTTGAGCATCAGTATCATCCATTTCTACCGCATTTTCAGTCCACGCCAATTGGGAGTCACTACGAATGTATTCCCCCGTTGCAAGGATAGTGCGGTCTGGATTTTGCCACTGGACAACTGCTGCAAAGCCTTGACGAGTTCGGTCGTCTTTTTTACGTGTAAGTCTGGCGCCCTCAGGGATTAAATTGTCGTTGTCAGCCTGTGGCCAGTACTGTCCTACCATCGCACCGTCAGACTGCGCTTTAAGTTCGGAATGAGATGCGTTAACAAGTAAGCCCCACTTACCGCTGTCGCTTTCAAATACGTTACTGTAAAGCGCTGAAAACGTCGGTGTGGTCTCTTCAATAAAATCCGCGTAAGTAACGTCTGCAGAAAAAGCAAACATTTGACCGTTGGTATCAAACGGCTTTCTCGTGATCAAGTTCACCGTACCTGCAATACCACCTTCAATCATGTCGGCAGTGCTGTTTTTAAATACTTGAACCGAACCCATAAGCT
This sequence comes from Alteromonas sp. KUL150, assembly GCF_009811475.1. NCBI lineage: Bacteria > Pseudomonadati > Pseudomonadota > Gammaproteobacteria > Alteromonadales > Alteromonadaceae > Alteromonas > Alteromonas sp. KUL150. The sequence goes on along the minus strand of NZ_BLIJ01000078.1, from coordinate 14,009 downwards.
CGGGCGGCACATCTTGGAAGCTCAGCCCACGACCTGAATCTGCTGTAAAGCTATCACGACCATTAAATTCACTTCGAACGTGTGTCAAACCACGAATGGCTACTCCACTACCTTCTGTTCCGAAGTGATCAGGGTCGTTGGGTGCGGCAAAACGACCCATGGTTATGCCAGGTAAACGAGAAATTGCTTCAAGTACTGAACGATCTGGAAACCCACCGATATCAGAAGCATCAAGCGCATCCACAACAGTTTCACTGAAACGCTTAATGTTTTGAGCGTTGAAAAGGTCGGCTCGTGTCCCGCGAACGTCAATAACTTCTATCGTTTCGTCTTCACTATCCGCCTCAGCCTCCTGTGCATACACTTTACCCGCTATTAAACCTAATACAGCAGATGCAAGCAAAGAATATCTGAATCGTTTTTTATGTCTTAGTACTATGTGCTTTTCAGTTGTCATACGAAATCTCTTGTTTTTATGTGTTGAATAGGCCCACTCAAACATCTTTCAACATATTCAGTTCTTACATTCCGAATATGTTGAAACTTTTTTTGTGTTGTTAATTAGCAAAAGCTTGATGCTAGGCTTCCCCTTGTTGTGTGGTTGCCCGTTTTCTGTGCGCCACCATACTTTCTTCCATGACCGCGTATACAAGCAAACAGTCCACCGAAGTTACGGTTACAAATTATCAACATATGATAAACACATCGACTAATAAGGTAGCTCGGTGCATATTTGAACGAAAATTTCATGAAAAACGCGAAATAACCCCATTTCCTATTGAATAATAACAACTTTAAAAATCGTTCAACTTTTCGAAGTTCATAAACTTGAACTCTTTCACCAGCCAAAAATTCTTTAAATAAACATATTTATTACATCTCATTTCCATAAAAAGCCGATTAACCTCCTATACTGTCTGAGAATCCCCGATACATGTAATGTTAGTTAACTCGCACTCCTCTTGTTCTAGATTCGACCTTTAGGAAAGGTAAAATGGAAATAATTTGAACGTTCAAGTTTCTACGTCTACACGCGTATTGACGATTTTCTATCTGCTTTATTTTAGTGTGTGAGTTCCAACGAAAAGAGCTCATGTGAATACAATGAAAAATGTACTAAATAGATTGCACGTAGGTTGCCTGTTTTCAGCTTGCATAGTGCTTACACCTATAACTTTAGCTAATACAATATCATTTAGGGATGCAGAACTGCCCATCGAAGAGCGGGTAGACGATTTGATAAACCGATTAACTGTAGAGGAAAAGATCAGTCAGCTATTTGATAAATCGGCACCTATACCCCGATTATCTATTCCTGAGTATTATTGGTGGAATGAAGCCCTTCATGGCGTCGCGAGAGCAGGTAAAGCCACTGTATTCCCTCAGGCTATTGGATTAGCGGCGACATTTGACCAAGACTTGATGCTAAACGTTGCCACCGCAATTTCCGATGAAGGGAGAGCGAAACACCATGCCTTCCTTCGCAATAGCACGATTTCTATGTACGGCGGGCTGACCTACTGGTCGCCTAACATAAACATTTTTCGCGACCCGAGGTGGGGACGCGGTCAAGAAACCTACGGCGAGGACCCGTTTTTAACCTCTACGATGGCTACTAGCTTCGTAAAGGGGCTTGAAGGAAATGACCCTACCTATCTAAAATCTGTTGCGACAATTAAGCACTACGCAGTTCATAGTGGGCCCGAGGTATCTAGGCATAGTGATGACTACAAAGCATCAGAAAAAGATCTCTCAGAAACTTATCTTCGAGCCTTTAAGGATACCATCTCAGCTACCGACGTTTCATCTGTTATGTGTGCTTATAATAGGGTGAATGGATTACCTGCATGCGGCAGTGATCCTCTCTTGAAAGACCTATTACGAGGTAGCTTTGGCTTCTCTGGTTATGTAGTCTCTGATTGTGGCGCTATAGCTGACTTTTATGATGAAAAATCTCATCATGTAGTAACCAGCCCTGCAGAAGCTGCGGCTAACGCATTAAAAGCGGGCACTGACCTTAATTGCGGAGATCATCACGGAAACACATTTAGCTATTTGAAGGAAGCATTAGCTCAAGGGTTAGTAGAAGAACAGGACATCGACCGCGCACTTACTCGTCTGCTTACAGCACGGATGAAGCTGGGAATGTTTGATGAAAACAACACACATCCATATACTCAAATATCAGAGTCAGTAATCGGCTCGGATGCACATATTGACCTCGCCCGTCGTGCCGCAGAGTCTTCTATGGTTTTACTTAAAAACGATGGAATATTGCCCTTAAAGTCTTCAAGCAAAATTGCACTTATCGGTCCAAACGCTAACAATAATTCTATCCTTGTAGGGAATTATCACGGTACCCCTGTAGCACCATCCACGCCAAAACAAGCGCTAAGTGCATTTCTTCCAAAGAATAAATTCAGCTATGCACCGGGCAGTAGCTTAACCGAAAATATTTACGCCCATTTCAAGGCTGTTCAAGCACCGGTATTTAGTCATACCAATGCTCAAGGAGAAAGACTTCCTGGGCTGGTTGCTGAGTATTTTTCGGCAAGCCATTTTAATTTACAGCCTGCTCTTCGGCAAATAGAGCCAAACATAAATTTGCCTGAAACAGGTATTCCTATGCATCGTCAACCTAATCAAGAATTCGCTATTCGTTGGCACGGTTTATTCAAACCTCAGAAGACCGGTAACTATGCATTCAATCTAAGTAACATCGATGCTTATTTAGATGATATTCCCATTGCTGACACCATGCATTTGGAGGCAGGAAAAACCTATTCATTTCGCGCTGAGTCTGTAATTCAGAAGCATTGGCACAGTAATGTTATCGCTCCTGATATTCGCTTTGAATGGGTAAACACAGACGTGGACTTAGCCGCTGAAGCAATCAAAATTGCGAGAGAGTCAGATGTTATAGTATTTGTGGGTGGTATTAGTGCGCAATTGGAAGGCGAGGAAATGGCACTGCAAATTGATGGCTTTTCACATGGTGATAGAACGCATATTTCTCTTCCGAAAATTCAAACAAAGCTTCTTAAAGCACTTCATAAATTAGGGAAACCAATAGTATTAGTCAATATGAGCGGTAGCGCCATGGCCTTGAATTGGCACGATAAAAACCTTAACGCTATTATTCAAGGCTTTTATCCAGGTGAACAAACTGGCCCAGCTTTATTGAATATTCTGTACGGAAAGGTTAGCCCTTCTGGCCGATTACCCGTTACGTTTTATTCGTCGGTGGACGATCTACCCGACTTTAAAGACTACAGTATGGAAAACCGTACATATAAATACTACAAGGGTACACCGCTTTATCCTTTTGGTTATGGCTTGAGCTATACCGACTTTCGCTACGATTCATTATCACTATCTCGAAATAAAAACGGACTAGCGATTAGTGCAACAATAGAAAATCTCGGCGAAATAACGGCAGATGAAGTGGTGCAAGTCTATCTATCCATGCCTGATGCACCGACCGAGGTGCCACAACGCGAATTGGTTGCCTTTAAACGAGTGACGATTAAAAGTGGTCGACAAGAAAAAGTACAATTTACTCTAACAGGCGACCAACTTACCTATGTCGATCAAAGCGGTGTCCGACAACCCTACTTGGGTACACTAAAGGTGCTTGTAGGCGGCGGACAAGGACTGAAACGTAAGGACAATGTAGTGCAAGATACTATAGAACTTAAATAGTTTAGGGGCTTTCTGGCGAAAGGTGCTTAGCAAAGCATCTTTCGCGTTAGTTCGATATACCTGAAACGTGTACGTACTGTGAGTAATTAAACTCTAGTTAATTAAGGCTCTAACAATGCCCTTGAAAAAGCATCTAGTATTGGTACTACTTATTCCGCCCATTATTTTCGGCTGTGCGAAACACCACGTAGGAATAGCGCAATTTGAACAGTACCGGCCGCCAATAACAGAATATATGCGAACACCCGCTATACTGGTTTTTTCCGGCACCCATGGCTGGAGACATAATGAGGGAATTTCTGGTGCTGATTTGTTTTTTACAGAATTAGCTAGCGCACGAGGTTACGGTATCTATACAACTGAACATCCCGGTATTTTCAACAAAGAAGACCTCAGCCGATTCGAGGTAGTGATCTTTAACAATGTCTCAGGCGGAGTGTTGAATGAAGAGCAAAGAAGTATGTTCGAGCATTGGATGCTGAATGGTGGATCATGGATTGGGCTACATGGTTCTGGAGATTACTCAATGGGAGACTGGAACTGGTATCAAAGCAATTTAATTGGCGCTAGATTTATTGGTCATACAATGGGGCCACAGATTCAGAAAGCGACACTGGTGAACTTGAATTCAAATCATCCTATTATGATAAATGTGCCGAAAACATGGGAGCACGAAGATGAATGGTATAGTTTCGATAAAATCCCAGATATGCCCGGGCTACAAGTATTAATAGGAACTGACGAAACGACCTATGAGCCGCTAAACAATGTAGTCCTCGATTGGCCTGAAAATTTGCGGATGGGGTCGACGCCAGATAAACACCCAATTGCTTGGGCTCTTTGCACACCAAATTTCCGAGCGGTTTATTCTGCTATTGGCCATATGCATAAAAGTTTTGATGAAACCGTTTATCGACAATTTTTAACGAACGCATTTGATTGGGTGAGAGACTCAAGCGAAACTACTTTATTAGAACAAGGAAAGCAGGCGTGCCCACAATAGTAGAGTTTATATTCTTGCTTGATTTGGATTATTAAACACTACAATAGGCTGCTTAAAACCGAAGTAGCTTATCGGTCTTATATTTAATATCTTTCAACGTCAGTAATCTGCTTATCTATCACTGTTCGTCAATCAGTGCCTTTTCGTATGTACTGACGCTTCCAACCTTTATTTTTCATTGAACCCTCATCTCAATGAAGAATGAAGGTTGGCCAGATCTACTTCGGGTATGTAGTGACTACCTCTAGTTCTGTTACGCCTGAATTCGCGACGCAAAGTACTATGACTCTTTTTCAGGCAATTTCCCATTTCTCGGTGACTGAAACTCTCGCGCAAGTAGGTCTCTATCTGGTATCTTTCCCCATCAACAGCTGCTTATAACTCATGGTTGTACTTCCATTAGTATGGCGACTTTAGAATACCATCGACAAGGAGTTGGTCGTCTCATCGCCGTTCAACCAGTAGTGATGCAACTATTATTTTAATTTGCGCGTTAGTATTTATGGAGAAAAGTTATGTGTAACAATTCAACCACGTTCAAAGCCCTGCTCGTTGAAGAGCATAACGATAATAGCTTTAGTAAAAAAGTAGTTGAGCGGGAAATAAGTCAACTTCCAGAAAATGACTTGTTGATAGATGTGCATTACTCGTCTTTAAATTACAAAGACGCTATGTCAGCAAGTGGCAATAAGCGAATTAGTCAGAACTTTCCTCATACGCCCGGAATCGATGCAGCAGGAGTAGTAGTTAGCGATAAGTCAGGTACCTTTAGTGCTGGTGACGAAGTCCTTGTGTTTGGTTATGACTTAGGCATGAACACTCCTGGTGGGCTTGGTCAAAAAATATCAATACCAGCCGATTGGGCAGTTAAGCGCCCCAGTTCATTGTCTTTGAAAGAAGCGATGGTTTATGGCACTGGGGGATTAACGGCCGCGCTTTGCATACAAAAATTAGAGAAAATGGGAGCGAAGCCCAGTGATGGCCCGGTGGGTGTGACTGGCGCTACTGGAGGCGTTGGCAGTATTAGTATTGCCCTACTCTCTCATCTTGGCTATGACGTTATAGCCTTTTCAGGAAAGCCTGAACAATCTGAGAAGCTAAAGTCACTGGGTGCTAGCGAAGTTTTGCACAGAGAAGTTATTTTAGAAGTAAAGGACGCTATTGCCGGCAAGCCTAAGTGGGCTCACGCTATTGATACGCTAGGTGGAGATTACTTAACAGGATTGCTTAAGCAAGTTAAACCTGGTGGCGGAGTCACTTCTGTCGGACTTGCTGCTTCACCTGACATAGCAATGAACGTTATTCCTTTTATCACAAGGGGTGTTTCTCTATTGGGTGTCGATTCGGTTTACATACCACTTGAAGACAAGCAACATATTTGGAAGCGTGTAGCGACAGACATGAAACTGCCTAATCTAGAAAGCTACTATCAAGAAATATCACTACATGATACGCCAGAATATCTAGATAGATTCTTCAATGGTAAAGTGGTTGGCCGGTACGTCGTGAATTTAAAAGACGCGTAAATTCAACAATGAAAGCTGATTGCTGAACAGGCGCTTCATTTTTAGAAATGAGGCGCTTATGCCAACACGTACACCATCAATTGAAAACAAGCATACCTCAAGCGATTAGTCGACGGTACGAACACTAGTGCTACGCCAGAGCCTTAACGGTGTATTTTACTTGATAAAGTTCAGCTTCAGACAACACCTAGGCGTTTAGCGTTTGAATTTGGACTTCCGCTGTCACAAAGCAGAACCCGCGCTAAAGCTTGAGGTTAGCGATCGTTTCTTTGATGGAGTTATGAAATATTTCATTAACCATACGCTCCTCCCCAGCTTTGCCAGAATGCTGTTCTTCATTTTTAACAACATTTATTAAACGACTAGCCTTTTGCTCGATAGCTTTTGTCATTTTTCTTACCTGAACCGCCGCCAAAGAAGCGGGGACGTGTAACTCCTCAGCAAATTCCATAATGTTTGCTTCTGACAATTCTCCCAAGAATTGTGCTTTTCCCATAGGCTGGGATAATTCATGATCCATGTGTTTATGCGGCAGCTCATATATCGCCGTCGACAATAAATCATAATGTGGGGTCATAACTACATCAGAGCCTTTGATGAAGAATGAAAGGTTTTTCAGATGAGCGTCGCCATTACCAACTAACGCATTGAATAAAGCCCAGCGAAAGATATCCAGCGTTGTTTTGGCTTTCATTCTGGAGCGCTGCGCCAGTTGGTTTAGATTCTCTGCTGTACTGTTGAGGTATTTCATATTTGGTGCGAGACTCAGTAACTGACAACCATCTAAGACATGGCAACGATGTTGATCAGGGTACAAGCCTACGCGATCAAACCGCTCTATCAGGTATACCGGCTCTGGCAAATAGCGAATATCTACCGAAGGGACGTCTAAACCACAAAGCTTTGCCAACTTCATTACAAACCATTTATTCCTAACGGTGTGGCAATAAACATCTGGCGAAGAATATTCAGGTTTAAGAATGTGAGTCGACGGAAAAAATCCCGAAGGTTCCAAAATTTTACCGTCGCGATAGATAACCAGCATCTTGTTCTGCGCCCCAGCTACGGACATTCTTTTACGCTCGGCGCGGTTCAAAGGCGCTTTTGGCAAATTTTTTATTCGCTCATTCACTTCTTCGTAAGTAAGTGAATGTACTTCACCTCTTGTAAGCGGCTCGCCCTCCGGCAACAAGGTTATGGCACCAGCAGATTCAGCACCGGCAACTTTGAGTAATCCAAAGGCATCTTCTATTGGCACTCTCACGTTTTTCGCCAGCAAATAGTGAGAGCTAATTCAGGTTACATACTTTCTCTCATTAAAAAAGGCCGTAGCACTACGCTACAGCCTTTTTTTATCGCCAAAGGTTTTAGGCTAAAACATCATCTGTTGAGTACCCTTGGGACCATCGTAGTCGTATTTGAACCAGTCTACGTCGATGTAACCGTCGTCCTTTTTCTCATTCCAAGAAAAGAAGCCTAATCTGTCACCCGTCCATTTACCGAAGCTGATGGTGAAAGTCGGGCCGAAAGCCCGATAGCTTTTGCCATCTAAGCTGTATTCGTACGTTGCTTTGTTTCTCGCATTAGAAGTTCTGACATATAGCGTGTCGCTTTCGATTATTGGGCCAACTTCTTTTTTACTCATTCCATCCATGTAAAACAAACGAGTTGTGCCATCTTCTAGGCCTTCCACGCCTAATAAGTTAAACGTACCGCCGTACCTAACAAAACCCGCTAATTGATTTGGTGCTATACCGCTAATATCGAACTTAGCTACAGCCGTGCCTGTTGTAATGCCCATTATACGTTGGCTAATGGTATTACTAGCGCGCCAGAAATCACCATCTGAACCATCATTATTAGTCCATTCGTTAATTTTAGGGCCGTACTTATCGCCTTGCGGTAAAACCTTACTAGCCTTAAGCCTTAACCAACCATCTCGTTCTGATAATGACCAGTGACTGTCTCGTGGATTATGGTTCCACTCCCACTGTGGGCCTAAATCGCTAGCAGAAAAATCGTCATCTGAACGCGGCGCGGCAATAGGGTAACCTTTTATCGGTTTTTCAAAACGTTTAACGGGCTCACCTATCCCATCATTATCTTCATCTACACCAATAATTGGCCAGTCGTTTATCCAAGTAACAGGCTCTAGACATTGTGGACGACCTTGGAATGGAATATCGTCATTTTGAATAAGCTGATGCATATACCACCAACTACCGTCAGGGGCTTGCATTAACCCACCTTGGCTTGCACTACGGTTACCAAATTCTGAACCTTTCTCCAATACGGTTTTAACCTCATACGGTCCATAGATACTTTCTTTAGACCGCAAAACCAATTGCTTTCTATCATTCTTTGGGTTTTTAACGCCAGGCTTTGTAGATTTGTCTCCCATGGTCCACTGCGCCATGAATATGTACCAATACCCGTCTTTCTTATAAATTTTGGCAGCTTCAGCACCCATTCCGGTATATACCAGCTTGCCCTCATCAAGTATTTTAGTGCCATCCCAACTCATTCGGTAAATTCGATTTTCATTACCTTCAATGGTGTTATCTGCACTTTTTTGTTTAGTACCTGAGTTAACAATAATGTAGGCTTCGTGTGTTTCCTCGTCCCAATATACAGCGGGATCGTCTAATACATCAGCTTTAGAAAGCATCATGATTGGCTCGCTCCACGGGCCTTCAATATTGTCGGCTGTTGTGACCATTAATCCGTGTTGATAGTCTATTTGATACACGTACCACTTACCTTCGTGATACGCTAAGTCACCAGCCCATACTCCAAAAGAATAGCCATTCATTCGATCCCAGTTGTATTCCGGTGCCCAAGATAAACTTGAAAAAGCATGGCCAACGTTTTCCCAGTTCACCATGTCTTTAGATTTAAGTATTGGCATACCGGGGGACATGTGCTGTTTTGACGTAATCATGTAATAGGTATCACCGACTTGCTCGATATCTGAGTCTGGGTAGTCGGCATTTAGAATGGGATTAATATAAGTACCGTCGCCTTGATCACCAAAGCTTCCGGTAGTTGCCTGTTTTGTTGGCCTCTCTTGCACAGAAAGCGTACTTGAAGCATCAACCTGACAACCAGAAAGCACCGTAAGTAGTACGGATGCAATACCCAATTTTTTAAAGTTCATTTGCTTAATTGTGTCCATAAATTTTCAGTTGCTCTTTTCAGTAAGTCATATTGACGAGACCGTTAACAATGTTTACATAATGACACATTTTGATTACCATTGACAAACAACAATCATTTACAATCACAAACTTTCTTCGGATATATACCTGCCTCAGGTTTTGAAGAGATACGTGTTAGGGGCCCTCGTGAAATCTTTAATAAACCTTGTAGTGGCTGGTTTTGCACTTTCTGCTTGTAATTCAGCATCTATTATCAATAAACATTCCGAGTCTTCGACTCTTGAGCACGTCAATTTACCCAGCGGCACACTTGCTGTTGTGATAGACGGCAATTCACCTGATCCTGATGATATAGGCGCATCTCCTGTTTTATTGGCGTTACTTGATAAGGCCGGCGCTGCCGACAGACTTGTTCATATTTCTCACTCTTGCGATTTAGACCCCTTCAGAAATAAAGCTAGGTATCAAATAGATCCAGAAAACGAGAGCAGACGTCAACGAGTGCTCGACAGTTCTATAAACCGCGCACTTAATGTTTTTGGTCCATTCGAAAACGTTGAAAAATTGTTTAATTGTAGAGCAGAACAACAAGCTGCAATTAAAGACTTAACACTAGCAATCAACAATGCTAACGCAGATAGTCCCTTGTGGATTATTGAAGCCGGCGAACCTGATGTGATTGGCTATGCCCTACAAGAATCAGAAGTTAGCAAACGACAATACGTGAAAGTAGTTTCTCATCACCCCGCAAATGATAACAGCGGAGACTATTTTACTTGGCAACAAATTCTAGATTTCGGCGTTGAAGAACATCAAATAGGCGACCAGAATGTAGGCTTGCAAACGCCAATTGATGCTTGGGATTGGGCTAAAGGTAGTAAAAACGAAGGTATCTCACTTATTTACGAAATGCTCGAATATGCCGAACAAGACGGTATCGTTCCCTTTCAAGCGGGCAAATTTGATAGTTCTGATGCCGGCATGATTTATTGGTGGATTACGGGTGCGGATAATGGTGGAGACAAACATGCGACTCCAAAGCAGATTGAAGCCATATTGATGCCTTGATTGACCAAATTAAGAGAGGTGTGAATAAACCAAAACGAAGTGAAAAAGGTTTGTTGATATCTCTCATACAATCTTCAATAGTTACATAGCGCTTGTCGTGTAAGCCTATACAAAAGCTCTCGGACTTTATCTCTAGCTAACAATAACAAAGATCAGTGGTGATCTTTGGCTTTTCAAACAAAGTATTTTTTAATCGAAGACCTATAAGAAATCCTTTTATAAAAAACTAATTGCCCGTTATATACGTGTATTTCAAAGGATAACTACGTATTCAATTGTTACCATAATTTCGTCTGTACAACACCATGAAAAAAGGTAAAGAGGTCTTAATGAATAAAATAATATTGGGTATAGTTTTTTGGCTACATGCGTCTTGTAGTTTCGCATCAATGATTTCTGTCCAAAGCTTGCAAGTAACACCTGGGAAAGAGGCTTTGCTGGGTGGAGAACTGGCTCCGCTCTTTAGTATTCTTGATTTAGGTGTACTTACCGCGCCATCCGTAACCTCAGGTTTATTGCCCGATTTCATTTTTCCAGGAACTGAAACTGTGTTGGGCTTTGCTTCAACTAGCGTAACAAATAGTGTCAAATCTATCGAAAGTGCGAATGCAGATGGGACCAAAACACGAACCGATCAAAATATTATGACCACTGAGTCTAGAACGTTACTGGGTATAGAAATTTTTAGTTTAACTGGCTTAGATGGATTTTCTATAAGTGAAATTGAACTACGGCCAGGAGCGCTTCTTTTTGACTTTAGTGGGTTCAGTTTATTGCCGCTATCTGAATTGATTTTATCGGTTACCTTCTCAATAGAGTCATTTGAAGAAATTATTAGTGAGACGAGCGTTATATCTAATAATTCAATGATTGCGTCCATGCCAATACAAGTAGACGAGCCCTCATCACTAGCCATAATACTATCGTTGATTGTGGTGGTACTTTTGTCCCGCTTTCATAAAAGTCCCAATAGGTAATACATAACTGCTGACTTTCGAAGCGAGGGCTTGGCTAGCCCTCGCTTCGCTTAGCGTTCTTGTCTAGCATTTTTTCTAATCTCTTTGGAAGGGCCTCTTCTATCGGTATTTGCATGATTAATTTCGTATTGGTGTCACAATAATCAATAATACGTTCAAGAAATACGTCCAGCTCCGACAATGCTGTTACTCCAACTTCTACTATAAAAGTCGTGTTGCCAGTAATATTATATATTTTAATAACTTCATCCATGTCTAATAACATTGCTTTCAGCTTTCTTTCTTGTGCTTTATGGACGTCACACTCCACCAATGCTCTTATAGGTATACCAAGTTTTTCCAAGTTTACTATGGGCCTGTATGCTGTAATGACACCTAGCTCCTCTAACTTCCGCACTCTCTCAGCAACAGCAGGCGCGGATAGATGAACTTTCTTTGCCAATTTAGAGAATGAAATTCTTGCGTCTTCGGAAAGCGCTCTAATGATCTTGAAATTTATTTTGTCCACTGTGCATCTCTCAACGGTCTCTAACACCTAATTATGAGACCAAAAATACCGCATAAACATTTCACAACAAATAACATAAAGTCAATATTGTTCAATTTCAATCATTAATAAGATTTTTATTATAAAAACCTTTTTTAAAAAGGTCCATGGTTCACATAACGATGTTTTCTACATCATAAACAATCATTTCCAATGTTAATCTGTATAAATAGGGTAATATAGGATAATCAAGATGTACCTAAATGAAGAACTTTTCACGCTTTTTAGAAAATACGAACTAATTGAAACTCTACAAGCGGAAAATGGAATGTCAGCGATGATGCAAAAATGTATTGCAGAAACCGCATCAATACTGCCAGATTTTAAAATCGCAATAGTTCAGTCCCACCCAGCCAGATCAGCGACACTGTTATGCAGTTCTCATAAGACACTACCTCTGTCACTTGATAGAGTTAAAAAAGCAGCAGATTTATTAAAGTATTCGACCGAAGATACACTCCTAGTAAGATTTGCAAATAAAACTATTAGACTCAGTATTTTGTGTGACCACACTTATCTGTGTGTAGATTTACCGAACAATACGTGTCAGAGAAGTACACTGGCTAAGTTGTCTCTAATTTCCGTGGAGCTAGCTATTATAGCAACAAGAAAACAGAGGGAGCTCAATTCATCGAATTCGACAATAGTGCCAAAATCAACTGATAACATGACAGAATTTAGCTGCTTTTTTGAATCACTTACAACTCTATTCGATAAAAAAAATATATCCGGCTATTCTGCTCTTATATTTATAGATTTTGAACGTTTTAGTTCAGCGAAAGACTTTGTCAGATTTTCGTTCAATGACGATATGCTTCTTTTGATCCAAGAGCACGTAAGCTTTGGGTTGAACAATAATGTCATGATTGCAAGAGTAGAGCACGATCTGCTTGCCGTGCTGCTTCAAGATATTACACCATCAGAATCTATTGCGTTTGAATATGTTACTAAAAACATTCAACATTTTAGGCGAAAATTAAAGGACCATATCTCCATCGACTCTCAGAAATTCTTTCTTACGTTTAAAGCAGGGATCAGGTTATTTAAACCTTCAGATTTTTGTGACTCTAGAGCTTCAGAAAACGCAAAAGCACTGATCAAACAAACTGAATTCGCGATGGATTTAGTTACAAAAGAATCAGAAGTACCGTACCTATTTTTTACCGACGAACTCCTTTTTAGATATCAACGACGTATATGTATTGAAAATGAGCTTAAATTAGCAGTAACAAACGATGAGTTTTATCTCGTTTATCAACCTATCTTTGATAAAGACAATAATATTATGGGAGCAGAAGCGCTTCTCAGATGGGAAAACAAACAATTGGGCATTGTATCTCCTGCCGAATTTATTCCTATTGCTGAACAATCTGGTTTGGTCATTGAAATCGGAAACCTAGTTGCTGAGCAAGTGTGCAAAGCACTTAATTCTCAACTTCAAAATATAAAATATATAAGCATAAATGTGAGTTGCATTCAGTTAAAAGACTCTATGTACAGCGATAAATTAGAGTACTTGCTAGCAAAATACCCAAAATCTAGAGGTCGTCTGTGGATTGAGATCACAGAAAGTGTAGCGATGACATATTTAAAAAGAACCCAACTGTTGATGAACGAACTGTGTGCAAAGGGTATTAAATTTATGTTAGATGACTTCGGAACGGGCCATTCTTCTCTGGCATATTTGAATGAATTACCCTTAAGTACCATAAAAATTGACCGTTGCTTTATAAGTGGTGTAACTAAATGTAAGAAAAAACAAGCGATTGTAGAATCCATCAGAAAACTATCTGAAAGTTTCAGTTTAAACTGCGTCGCTGAAGGTATAGAAAATGAGTCAGATTATACTTTTCTTAAAACTATCGGAGTCGATTCATTTCAAGGTTTTTTACTTTCGAAACCTAAATCTCAAGATGAACTGATCAAAACTCTGTCTATTTAATAATTTGCCACGCACTCATGTCAGTCTAGCAATAGAGTGGAACTGATATTTACAAGTCAATTAACTATCATGAGATACATTAAGTG
>NZ_BLIJ01000077.1:0-71926 GCF_009811475.1 Alteromonas sp. KUL150 | reverse complement strand
CTCAGACTCTGACCCCATTATTGGGAGGCGCTTTTTGCCTGCATGGTGAAGGGTACTCTGTTGGACAGCAGAAGGTAAACCATGCTGGCGATAATTAGCCCCACGAACCATGCGTAGGCGTACAGCGTATCGAAAATGGCTGGTACGCTGTCTACAAAACCAGCGGCGTGCATAAAGCCAGGAATATTAGGCAGAATACCAATAATAAGTGCAGCCACACCCGCCATGTTCCAACCGTTGTTCGCGCCATATTCGCCAGAGTGTTGAAATAGCGCATCGATGTTTAACGTCGATTTTCTTAAGATAAAATAGTCGGCGATTAGAATACCTGCAATTGGGCCAAGGAGCGCTGAATATCCCGTAAGCCATGTAAATAAATAACCACCCGCGGTTTCAAGCAGCTTCCAAGGAAAAATAGCTACACCAATTCCTGCGGTAATGTATCCGCCCATTCTGAAGCTTATTTTAGATGGTGCCATATTCGAAAACCCGTAGGCCGGAGCCACCATATTCGCAGCTAAGTTTGTGGTCAAAGTAGCAAGCGCTAATGCCGCGAGCGCAAAGACCACGCCCATGCCGCCCATTCTGCCCGCAAGGGCCACTGGGTCCCAAATAGCTTCACCGTAAATGGTTACGGTTGCCGACGTTACCGCTACGCCAATGAAGGCAAACAGTGCCATAGGTAATGGCAAGCCAATAGCTTGGCCTAACATTTGATCTTTTTGTGATTTAGCAAAGCGAGTGAAATCGGGAATATTTAATGCCATGGTTGCCCAAAAGCCCACCATAGATGTAAGACCTGCGAAAAAAGCTGACCAAAACTGCCCTTCTTTAGCGCCCCCTTCGACAAATTGAGATGGCGTAGATAACATAGCGCCAAATCCACCGGCATTGATGTATGCCCAAGCAAGAAGCGCTAAGCCCATTAAGATCAAAAATGGTGCAGCAAAAGTTTCAAGCCAGCGAATAGATTCGGTGCCGTGCTTAATAAAAACTAAGTGCATTGCCCAAAAAGCAAAGAAGCACAGAGTTTGGGTAATATCTATACCTAAAAATGGCAGCGCCTGCCCCACAAAAGCGTCGCCGCTCACGCTATTTAAAATAACGTATATCGCGCTGCCACCAACCCATGTATTGATACCAAACCACCCGCAGGCTACAAGACCGCGAGCCAGAGCAGGAATCTTCGCGCCTTTGGTACCAAAAGCACTACGTAGCAATACAGGAAAAGGTAAGCCGTATTTAGCGCCCGCATGACCAATTAACATCATTGGCACCAGTACAATAACGTTGCCTAACAGTACGGTAATCACCGCCTGGTACCAATTCATGCCTTCAGATACTAGGCCGGCAGATAAGAGGTATGTAGGTACACACACCACCATAGCGACCCATAATGCCGCATAATCTTTCCACCCCCAGGTTCTTGCTATTTTACTGGTTGGCGCTAAATCTTCGTTCCATAAATCGCCATCGTAATGGGAAGGTTTTGTCATGGGTTGATTGTTGGTGTTATCCACGATCTCTTTCCTTGTTGAGTTTGTAGTGCGCATAGTGACATTTAACAAACATTGCTTATTGATAAAAAGTCGCTCTTCGCGAAGTCTTTTACTCACGTTTAGCTTATTAAATGCAGCGTCTTTGCCTGTAAGACTAAAAGAAAAGCAAAAACACTGCCGTTTCGCGTGCTTTGATAAAGCTATACCTACATACCGTTTTATACTTTTAGTATCTCTGCTAGCCACGCGTATTTTTTGGAGCAAGATATGGCGCTTTATTCAATAGGAATAAAGCGCATTACTACTCAAATTAAAAATTACGCCTTACCGTTACGCCATAGGTTCTTGGCTTCGCATAGGATATTTGGCTGGTCCCATAAAAGCCCGTCACGTCAAAGCCTATAAGTTCATGGTCAGAGTCAAACAGGTTATCTACGTAGGCAGCTAGACTCCATTTATCCTCAGCGTCAACCCAGGTTAAACGCGTGTCGGCCGTGGCGTAGCTATCAATTTGATGAGCGGTAAAATTACGCGCGTTGTGAAAGGTTTCTGATTGATAGCTAGCTGACAATTGCGCTGCCATATTGCCGTTAAAGGCATCCCAGTTATAGCGAAGCATGGCGGACGCCTGATATTCGGGGGTAAATGGCGGCGTAGTATCGGCAAAATAACCTGAAGCCACTTCTAAATCTTCAACCACTGCATCGGTATACGAGAAGTTAACCATTACATCTAAGCTATCTGTCGGCGTTAAAAACACTTCTAGCTCTACCCCACTAAACGAAGCCTCTTCGTTAGTTACAACGCCCGCGTTATTCACCCATGAAAACGACTGATAATCGCTGTAATCATAGTAAAATACGTTTGCATTAAATACGCCGCTTCCCTGCATAAAGCTGTGCTTTAGGCCAGCTTCGTAAGAAGTGAGCTCTTCAGGTTCATAAAAGCTAAAGCCGCCAAATAAAGGCGTATTGAAACTCCCCGCTTTCACGCCGCGATTGATACCTGCGTAATACAAACTATTACCCACGCTGTATTCCAGCTGAAGCTTTGCTGACCATAAGTTTTGATCATTACTTTGCTCTGTAAATTCTAACGAAGGGGTGCTGGTGTTAATCTCAATAATTCGGTCGTTGGTGTTCTCGTTCTGATAAACATTCCCCACAAAATCTTTGTTTTCTCGGGTGTAGCGAAGGCCACCAACTAATACCAAGTCATCAGTTAAGCTATAGTCTACTTGCCCAAATGCAGAGTAAGACTCGGTTTCAAGCGCCACTAAGGTATTATTCTCTTCACCGCCTAAGAAAAAGGTAGTGGGTGAACCCGCCAAGCCTTGGCTGTAATCAGTATCGATAGAAAGATAATAAAGCCCCCCAACCCACTTTAAATCTGCGGTTTCACCTGAGAAACGAAGCTCTTGGCTAAACTGCTCAATGGTGCTGTTAGATTGGAAAATAAGTTCTGGTGACGCAGTTTGGTCAGAATCAAGACCAACAGTTCGCTTGAACTCTTTATAATCTGACATGGCAAAGAAATCGAAGCTTTCAAAGGCATAGTCTAATGTTGCCGCCAGGCCTTTTGATTTGATTTTGTTTTGATCGTCGAAGGCGAAGTCTTTGTTAACCTTATTACCCGAACCGTCAGGGTCGAAGTTACCGTTGAAGTCACCGCCTTGTACTGGGCGGAAGGGGTCACCATTGAAATTACCATCTACGCACACGCCTGCTTGAATTGTGTCGCAGCCAAGCGGGTCGTCAGCAGCGTAAATAACGTCAATCACATTGCCGTCGGCATCTTTTATTTCGGTGGTATTCACCACTTGATACGGGCCTTCGCTTTTGGTGGTATCTGACCAGTTACCGCTTAAAAGCAACGAGCCTTCTTCGCCAATGTCAAACAGCAGCTGAGCACGGAACGCTTTAGTATCATCGTTATATCCATCTTCCCCACCGCCTACTGAACCTAAACGGGTATCGGGTGCTGCCCCGTCTTCGTAAATGTTTTCGAGTATTTCACCTTGCTGATTGGTAAACCCTGAAAAACGGCCATAAATACCATCTGCTATCTCGCCAGATATCGCCCCTTCGAAGCGATATTGTTCAAAGCGCGCTGCAGTAAATTCTGCGTAGCCTTCTGTATCGGCAGTGGGCTTTGCGGTGACCGTATTAACCAGTCCCCCTGTGGCATTTCTTCCAAATAATGTTCCCTGTGGGCCTTTAAGAATTTCGATGCGAGCGACATCAAATAAGCCAAAGGTTTGCGCTTGGGTACTGGCTAAATAGCCTCCATCTACGTATACGGCAACAGGAGCCTCAGCCAAATCAGCGTAGTCGTTTTGCACCACGCCTCGAATATTAAAAATAGCGCGCTGCCCACCAATATCCCCGGCTAACGACACGCCTGGGGTAAACGCAATAAGCTCGGTACTGCTTTCAAGGCCAAGCGCCTCTAACTGCTCTCCTGAAAAGGCGGTAATAGCGATACCCACATCGCTTATATTCTCATTGCGCTTTTGCGCGGTAACTTCAATACTTTCCCAAACATTCTCTGCAGCAAAGGCCGCTGGCGTACTTAAAGCCATAGCTACGGTTAACGCCAGCAGACGCTTGTGTGTGTTTAACGTATGCATGTTTTACTCTCGTTTATAGTTCTTTTTAACAAGCCTTGCGGCGGTGTTGTCCCGATATTTTTTTAAGAGTAACGGTCGACGTGAACTGCTTATCGATTGCCACTGGGGTGCAAACCTAAGACAGGACTGGAGAGGAACTGTCAAAGGCTTGCGGTTTTAAATTGTTATTATTGATGGCTCATGGCTGAGCCTAAATCTCTGTTCTTTTACCTGCTGCGAGCAACTATTTGCCATAAAGGCTTAATAGTTACCGTGCGTGGGCAAAGTTCTTATGGTCATTTATGGTTAATCAAGGTCAGTACGCCATGACATTAACTTGGAAATGAAAAGCTGACTCCTTCTCGTACGCCACTTGAAGGCCAACGTTGGGTAATGGTTTTGCGCTTAGTATAAAAACGCACGCCGTCAGGTCCGTATGCGTGAAGATCACCAAAAAGCGAGCGCTTCCAACCACCAAAGCTGTGATAAGACACAGGCACAGGCAGCGGTACGTTTATACCTACCATGCCCACTTGGATGTTGTCTGAGAAATAACGGGCAGCCTCGCCGTCACGGGTGAAAATACAAGTACCGTTACCGTATTCATGCTCGTCGATGAGCTGCATGGCTTGCTCCATAGTTTCAACCCGCATGACTTGCAATACAGGGCCAAAAATCTCAGCCTTGTAACTGGTCATGTCCGGCGTGACTTTATCGATAAGCGTGGCACCTAAGAAAAAGCCCGTTTCATACCCCTCTACTGTGGGGCTTCGCCCGTCAACGACTACGTTAGCACCTTGCTCAGCTGCACTTGTAATGTACCCTTCTACTTTCTCTTTGTGCTGAAGTGTAATAAGCGGGCCAAAATCGTTAGTCGCATCGTCAAATGCTCCTACTTTCAAGTCTTTCATGGCCGACTGCATCTTATCTACAATCTCATCCGCTATCTTGTCGCCCACAGCAACCACCACCGATAACGCCATACAGCGCTCCCCCGATGAACCAAAGGCTGCGCCCAACAGCTGATTAACTGCGTTATCAACGTCGGCATCAGGCATCACAATGGCGTGGTTTTTAGCGCCGCCTAAGGCTTGGCAGCGCTTGCCGTTCGCGTTTGCTTTTGAATAGATATATTCGGCAATAGGCGTTGAGCCTACAAAACTCACCGCTTTAATGCGCTCATCATCAAGTATTTGATCAACCGCTTCTTTGTCTCCATTAACAACGTTGAAAACGCCGTCAGGTAGCCCTGCATCCTTAAGGAGCTTAGCTAAGAAAATAGCGCAACTTGGATCTCGTTCAGAGGGCTTTAAAACAAAGGTGTTGCCACACACGATAGCGAGCGGAAACATCCAAAGTGGCACCATGGCAGGGAAGTTAAACGGTGTAATTCCCGCCACCACGCCAAGGGGTTGAAACTCACTCCAAGAGTCTATGCTAGGCCCAACATTTTTACTATGTTCACCTTTGAGCAACTGTGGCGCGCCACAGGCAAACTCTACATTCTCGATACCGCGCTGTAGCTCGCCAGCCGCGTCGTGGCTTATTTTTCCGTGCTCGGCTCCAATTAGCGCGATAATTTCATCAGCATGTTCTTCAAGTAAGCTTTTGAACTTAAACATAACGCGAGCGCGCTTGCTTACTGGCGTATTACGCCACTCAATAAATGCACTTTGCGCGCTGACAATGGCGTCGTTCACCGTGGCTTTTGATGCAAGTAAAACGAGCTTCTCTGCTTCCCCTGTTGCCGGGTTATAAACATCTTGCATACGCCCTTTTGGGGTACAGGTTTCACCATTTATAAAGTGGCCTACTACTTTCATTATTTGTCTAATCCTTTAGTTATGCGTCTTTGCAAGCGCTGTGATAGCCGCGTTGATAATATAAAAGCGCGTCGGCTTCTGGGTCTTGCTTGATATCTACCACTTGGCAAAAGATAACGTCGTGAGTGGCCACACTTTTAACTTCTGTAATAATACAATCGAAGCTCACGGCAGCATCAGCAAGCCTAGGGCAGCCGGTCGTAGATTCCACCCACTCGCCAATTTCGAAGCGTTCACTCATAGGCGCCTTACCACCAAAGGTGTTTGAAATTAACTGATGCTGCGAGGTTAGCGTATTGATAACTAGATGCGTGCTGTTCTTAAATACCTTATGCACAGACGCACCTCGGTTTAAACACACCAGTAAGGTCGCTGGGCTATCGCTTACGCTGCACACTGCCGTTGCTGTAAAACCAGCACGCCCTTCTGGGCCAGTTGTTGTAACGACGTTTACCGCTGCTGCTAAACTCGACATACCTTCTCGATAAGCTTCTGGAGTTACCGGGGGTAGCACTTCTGTTACTGCGTTTTTTATTGCTGTAATAGTCATACAAATATCCTTTGTGTTGGCGTTACAATATTTGACAAGCTTGCTCGAAACTTAAGCGAGGCAAACGTTTGTGCACTTTCTTTCCATCGCCATAGCCAATGTTAAGTAAGAAATTTACCTTCCACGTGCTATCGGAAAAGAAAGTCTCGTTAAGTAATGTGGGGTTGAAACCAGACATGGCGCCAGCATCAAGACCTAGTGCACGAGCGGCGCTAATTAGGTAAGCGCCCTGCATAGAGCTATTGCGCATGGCAGTCTCATAGGCCGCTTCTGGGCTTGAAGTAAACCAGCTTTTCGCATCTGCATAAGGGAATAACGTAGGAAGTTCTTCGTAAAACTCTTCATCGTAGGCCACGATAACTGTGCAAGGTGCTGTCATGGTTTGCTCTACGTTACCGCTAGAAAGGCATGGTTTAAGTTTTTCTCTCCCTTCATCTGACGTAATAAAAACAAATCTCGCCGGGCTGCAATTTGCTGATGTCGAACCAACTTTAACTAAGTCATAAAGCTGCTTAAGCAGGGCTTCCTCTATCGTTTTATCGAGCCATGTAGTGTGCGTGTGTGCGCCGCTAAATAGCTGGGCTAGACCACTTTCGCTAATAGGGCCTTTTGTTTCATATTCAGTTTTTTCTGATACCGTCATTTCTATGTCTTTCCAGTTTTCAAATTGCTAGGCAGTGTCTTAGCCACCCAGGTATTTTCTTGAGCGCATTGTTCTGAGGCGCTTATCTAAGGTGCTTACTTGTGAACAATTAAGCTATGCGCTGTAAGTATCCCAACACCAATTTATTAAATGCCTCAGGCACCGTAATACTCGATGCATGACCGCCATATTCCATTACCGATAACTCTGCGTTAGGCATGGCATCAGCTAGTATTTTTGAGCGCTGCCACGGCACCAAGGTGTCGTCTTTATTGGCAAGCGCTAACGTTGGTGTAGTGATAGTGGCTAGCTTGTCATCGATATCGAACGCACTTAGCGCGCCGATACGAGCTAGCAAGTTATCTACATCGGGAAAATGATTGAGTAAATGCGCCTCTTCATCATCTAAATGCTGTGCATTAGCCGCTATCCAATCAGGGGGATACAGCAGCAGCGCCTGCAACTGTAGATACATGTCTTTCCTATCCGCAGCGAGTAAGGCTTTACGTATACCAAAGCAGCGCAAGGTGTGCGGGTTGGGGCTACTCCATGCGTTTACTAGCACTAGGCTTTGCAGTAAGTTTGGCTGAGTTAACCCTAGCTCTAGGCCCACCAGCCCACCAAGTGCATGACCAACAAAGTGACATTGCTGCACTTCCAGTTTTTTCAGTAGTGCAGCGAGTTCATTTGCCATGTCAGAAATACTGTAGTTCGCTGGCAAGTCACCCACACTTTTGTTGGTTCCAAGCTGGTCGTAAGTGATCACTCGGTAGTTTTGGGGAAAGTCAGAGAGTTGGGGCTGCCAAAACTTAGCAGCCCCGCCTAGCCCTGAACTGAAAACAACAGTTGGCGCGTCGGGCGATGTCAATCCGTGAAATTCGTAGTGCATGTCGTAATGCACTCCCTTGTGCGTATCAACTCCGCTTGTCTGCACGTTAGAAGGCATAAAGCTCACCTACATAAAACCAATGGGCACAATTAATGGGAAGTCCGAACATAACTGCTTACCCGATGTGTGCTGTAGAGGCGATTTCAATTAAGGCTTCAGGCTTTACTAGCCCAACCTTAATGCAATAACGGGCTGGTTTTTCACCCGGGAAGTATTCGGCGTATACCTTGTTTACCGCGGCGTAATCGTCCCAATCGGTAATAAAAATTGAGTTGAAGGTGACGTCATCCATAGTGCCGCCCGCTTCTTCAATAACACTTTTTATGGTTTCTAACACATGGCGAGTCTGCGCTTCTGCATCACCTACATGCACTACGTCATTGTTTTCGTCAAAAGGCAAAGTGCCTGACACATAGAGAATATTGTCCGCCATAGAGCCCGGTACAAAAGGAGCGATTGGCGTTGATGTACCTGCTGGAATAATGGCTTTCTTTGGCATAATTACATTCCTCATTCTTTGCGCTATTTACACAGTGCTTTTAGTACTGCTTTAGCTAGTTTTTTATAAAGGCAGCGCTATTTGTTGCCCTTCATTTTTACTCTTATCGGTTTTCGCTTTTTAAGCTTTCTTCCCACTTTTTAATAGCTGCTATGGGTTGAAGCTAAATGGGTTTTCGCTTTACGTGCCGCGAGCTCACGGCTGGGCCTTTGAAACTAAGAAGACTTAAACACCTCACAAAATTGCGCCGTGGTAGAGACCCAACCGAAAAACGTTTGTATATTAAAAAGAGACGCTTCATGAATATCTGGCGGACCTGCTTGATAAGCGGCATCAGCGAGGACCACACCAAAATATTCCAGATGGAAGCCATCGCGCAGCGTAGATTCCACGCACACGTTGGTGGCAATGCCGGTAAACACTAAGTTGCGAATACCCCGGGCGCGCAGCATGCTGTCTAAACTGGTGTTGTAAAAACCGCTATAACGGGTTTTGGGGATAACGATATCGCCGGTTTGAGGCTTTAGTGCGTCTACAAGTGCGTAGTCCCAGGTTCCTTTGGCAAGCAAACTTCCCTTTAACTCTGGCTGTTTGCGCATAGTTTTAAGGGCGTTAGACTTATACCAGTTAGGCGAACCCGGGCCGCCTGCTTCTTTATAGTCGGCATCCCAACCATTTTGTAAAAACACCACCGGCATGCCTGCAGCCCGTGCGGTTTCCAGTACCTTAATGGTATTTTCAATGACAGGCGCCGTAGTGGAAACGTCAAACCCCGCTTTGTCTAAATAACCGTTTTTACTGGCATAAGCGTTCTGCAAATCCACAACTATCACGGCGGTTTCAGATGGGTTTAGGGTTAAAGGCTCAGGTTTAGCCGGCAGTACGGGCTGCCCTGTTTGGCGTGCTTGAAAGCACCCCGATACTTCAAATACTTCACCGGCAGACATTAGGCTGCTCCCGATGTGCTAAGCAAGTGCTGACGGGATTTCATTAACGGCTGAATTCTAGTACCAAAATCATCCATGCCTTTAAGGAAGTCATCAAAGGTTAGCAATACGCCTTCACAACCTTGCACTGTGGCAATTTCATCTAGCATAGAAGCCACCGATTCGTAAGACCCTACCAGCGTGCCCATATTCAGATTTACCGCTGAGGTTGGGTTGGTCATATCGCGAATATTAGTGTCTTTACCCGATTTCTTATCAGCGGCCCCTTGCGTTGCCATCCAATCTAACGCTGACTGATCTTTACCGTCTTTATAGCTTTCCCATTTCGCCATGGCTGCTTCGTCGGTTTCATCGGCAATAACCATGATGAGTACAGCAGACCCCACGCTGCGACCGTGTTTTTCAGCCGCTTCGGTTAAGCGCGCTGCGGTGGGAGCAAATGCGGTAGGTGTATTCACACCTTTGCCAAAACAGAAGTTATAGTCGGCATGACGGGCCGAGAAATCCATGCCAGCTGCGCTTTGGCCCGCACAGATAAGTGGAATTTTTCGTTGTGGTTTGGGCAGCATGCGACAATCATCCATTTGGAAATGCTCGCCTTTAAAATCGCTTTTTCCGGTTTCCCATAACTCTTTTACTACCTGAATGTATTCATCTAGGTATTCGTAGCGGTTACCGAAGAATTCATCGCCCGGCCACATACCCATTTGCGAATATTCAGGGCGCTGCCATCCGGTAACAAGGTTGACCCCAAAACGGCCGTTCGAAATAGAATCGATGGTACTGGCCATACGCGCCATGATCGCAGGTGGCAAGACGAGTGTGGCAGCTGTGGCATATAGCTGAATTTTTGAGGTCACGGCGGCAAGGCCTGCCATTAACGTAAACGACTCTAAGTTGTAGTCCCAAAATTCGGTTTCACCGCCAAAACCGCGCAACTTGATCATAGAGAGCGCGAAGTCCATATCGTACTTTTCTGCCTTCATTACAATCTCTTTATTGAGATCGAATGATGGTTTGAACTGAGGCGAATTTTTCGAAATTAGCCAGCCGTTGTTACCAATCGGAATAAATACACCTATATCCATGTTGTTCCCTCTGCTTGTATGCGTTTTAAGCGGTTAACCCCGCTTTTTTTAAGGTTGCCGAATTCAAAACATTGAAGTGGCGGTATACATGGTGAACAGCATAAAGCAGGCCAAATTATTAAATTCATAAAATTCAGCAACTTAATCAATTTCAAAGTTTAAATTGGACCCATTGGTTCAAATTGGAACACCAAGTCCAGTGCAATTGAACTTAATTGGTGCATATTTGTGCGAATGGGTTTATAGCAACGAAAAGTCCACGTAAACTAGGTATCAAATCGCGGAGAACTCGGTTAAGAAGAGATGAGAAGTGAGTAAAACTGAAGGTCACGAAAATACAAAAACAGCAAGAGCGTTTAGCCCTACAACTCAAAAGCGGCGTGAACAAGCGCTTCAAGAAAAGCGCACCCGAATTATGGATGCAGCGCTATCATTATTTTCAAAAAACGGCGTTAGCGGTACGACGGTAGAGCAAGTATCCGAGTTAGCGAATGTCTCAAAAAGTAACTTGCTTTATTACTTTAAAAGTAAAGATGGATTGTACTTATCGGTTATCACCCACCTGTTGGATGTATGGTTAACGCCCCTTCAAAGCTTTTCAGCAGAACAAGACCCTATAGAAACCCTAAGCAACTACATTAAAGTAAAACTTGAAATGTCGAGAGATAACCCAGCCGAATCTAAGCTTTTTTGTATGGAAGTAGTACAAGGTGCGCCACTTTTAATAAAAGAATTAGAAACGCCGCTTAAAACATTGCTGGATGCAAAAAGCGCCGTCATTAACGAATGGATAAAAGCAGGTAAGTTAAAACCTGTCGACCCAATACATTTGATATTCAGCATTTGGGCTATTACGCAGCACTACGCCGATTTTAGCGTGCAGATAAAAGCCGTAACAGGTAAAGATTTAAGCGATCCCGTTTTCTTTGAAAGCACGCTAAGCAACATTCAGCACATTATTTTAGGCGGGCTAAAGCCTTAAAGAGGAATGGGGTCAGAGTTGTGACTCTGACCCCATTGTTCGTGATAAACTAGCAGTTCGAATTAAGACAGAGCAGCGCTATACTATGAACCAACAACCCAATAACCCGCTTCACGGCTTAACGCTAGAGAAAGTCGTGATACAGCTTCATGAGCGCTACGGCTGGGACGGATTGTATTACCGCATAAAGGTGAACTGCTTTAACAACGACCCATCGATTAAGTCGTCACTTAAGTTTCTTAGAAAAACACAGTGGGCGCGAGATAAAGTAGAGCAGCTATATATTCAAACATTTAGTGAGTAGTCGCTGATAAAGCCGCGTTTTACAATGCAACATATTTTATTGGGGGTCAGAGTCCTGACTCTGACCCCACTGTTATTTTTTACTAGGCGTCTTTGTAGAGCGTCGTTATCCACTTCTCTTCATTGATGAAATTCCAACTCCAATCAGCCCATTTTTCATCTAAGCCCATCGCTTTCACTTCATCAAGGGTTTTTCCGTCTTGTTTAAGTGCTTTCACGTAGTCAAAAGTTTCGCTGATCATAGCTAAAAACGCGGTGTATTCTTGCTTATTGCTAATATCACCGTGACCTGGAATGATAACCGTCTCTTCATTTATTTTAGTCAATAGCTGCTTTACTGAGTCCATATAGCCAACGACATTGCCACCTGCGCCTTGGTCAATGTAGGGAAAACGACCGTTAAAGAATAAGTCGCCCGTGTGCATGACGTTGGGTTGCTCGAACCACACTACGCTATCACCGTCGGTGTGGCCGACGGCTAAATGCATTACGTGAAGTGTTTCACCATTAAAGTAAATTTTAATCCCGTCTTCATAAGTGATGGTTGGCAGGGCTTCGGGTTTTACTTTTTCATCGTTAGCTAGACGAACACGCACATTTTCATGGGCAAGAATAGTCGCACCTTTGTGACTATGAAAAAACGCATTAGAGCCAGTATGGTCGCCGTGATAATGGGTGTTTATTACATATTTAGGTTTATCGCTGCCTAACTCCCCAAGCTGCGCCGCTATTTTTTCAGCAAGTGGCGCAAATTGATCGTCAATGATCAAAACGCCGTCTTCCCCAGCTGATACGCCGATATTTCCGCCAGCTCCCGTAAGCATGTGCACAGAGCCCTTTATTGCCGTCGCTTTAACTTCGACATCGGCAAACCTATCTTGTGCAATTGCAGGGTTAATCGTTGAATAGACCAAAGGGCTAGCAGCAATAAGTGCGGCCATGACATGCGCGCTAAAGCGAGGTGCAGTTTCCATTATTATTTCCTTGTAGAAAGCCTGTTTAAATAAGACCTCTTACACTATGACCGAATTTCACAATTAGATCATTTTTTCGTCATCAGGAATATCACCCACATAAGCAAAACGAGGGAGTGTCTCTCCGTCTTTATCCACTGACTCAACAAACATATCCAAAGGGCGAACCCATAACGCCTTTTCGCCATAACACGGCCGATATACCACTAATTTACTTTCGTCTTCTGAATGGGTGGCTACTTCGTAAACATCGTATAAATTACCTTTGTAGTGCTTATAGCGACCTGGGGTTTTAAGTTGATTTGAGTTCATAATGTTCTTCATTAAAAGAGTAATAAAATAGCAGTTGTTGGCTGCTTTGTTTGAGTGCCGCAGATAAAATGCCTTGGCTACCAAATCACTAGCCTGTGCTTTCGCAACGCAAGATATCATTAGCGGTATGCCCCACAACTTCGCCGCACTAAGTATAACAAGCGACTATATTGCAGCTGCAGCGCACGAGCATTAAAAAATGCATGATACCTTTAGCTAAATCTGTTCAAAAGGCAAAACTAATTGCTGAGTTGATTGAACGGCCGCAAGCCCTATGTGCACGCCCACAAGACGGATACCTCGCCCTGTTGCCCGTTCAAAGGCTTCCTGCATCAATGTGCGAAAGTAAGCTTCATTTAGGGTTGCGCAGCGATGTTCAACCGTGGTTAGCTGGAAATCATTAAACTTGAGCTTTACACCCTGGGTTCGAATACGCACAGGCTTGCCCGTTCGCTTCTTATGATTTTCCATTCGTTCTTGAAGCTTCTCAAACAGGTGCGGCAAAAAATCGAGGCACTGATTGAACGTGTGTATATCTTCGTTTAACGTGCGTTCTACGCCGATAGACTTGCGTTCACGAGATACGGATAGCTCACGCTCATCGATCCCGTGGGCACGCTCCCACAATACACTGCCGAATTTTCCAAGCTCTTTTTGAATGCGCTCAAAAGGATACTCACGAACATCGTTGCACGTATTTAAGCCCATGCGCTGCAGCTTTTGCATAGTCACTTTGCCAACGCCCGGGATTTTTTTTAGCGGCATGTCGCGCACAAACTCATCGAGCTTGTCTGGCGTTATCACGCAAATGCCGTCCGGCTTGTTTTCATCACTTGCTACTTTTGCCACAAACTTACAGGGCGCCACTCCTGCTGAAGCGGTAAGACCTAGTTCGTTTTGTATACGAGCACGTATCTCTTCAGCTATTAATGTAGCACTGCCACCACAAAACTCACTGTTGGTAACATCTAGGTAGGCTTCGTCTAATGATAGAGGCTCAATTAAGTCGGTATAGTCAGCAAAAATCTTACGTATTTTTTGCGACTCGGCAGCGTAAACATCCATGCGCCCTTTTACTAAAGTGAGGTTTGGGCATAGTTTCAGGGCATACGCTGTAGCCATGGCTGAACGTACACCAAATTTGCGGGCGGGATAGTTACAGGTAGAGATAACGCCACGACGGTCGGCACTGCCGCCAATGGCAATAGGAATATCGCGCAAGGCTGGGTTGTCGCGCATTTCAACTGCGGCGTAAAAACAATCCATGTCGACGTGGATAATTTTTCGCATTACCTGCCTTTGCTATATCGCTACAAACGTAAAACTGTACAAAAAGACAGTATATTACTAATTGCGTTGAATTACACTATCTCCTTGTAGACTTTAGATAGAGTTAAAGATACATGCATATGATTAACGGCTTTATGAAAATGCATTCTGTGTCGGTTTACCTGGCTAGATAAAGCCAAGTTTTACGTTTGTTTCTTTACTACAGAAATACATGGCCTTGTTGGTACAAGTATCGCACTGGTGAATATCCTACTGTTCAGCTCGATACTTCTGAAAACATAGTTGATGAAAAGGATAATTATCCATATTAAAACGCAATTAACGGGATAATTATACCTAACCAAAACAAAGACCTTAAAAATCAAACTTGAATAATTTTATATATAAGGGATAATTATCCGTATTAATATGCAATTTATGGGAAAATAATCCCTAGCGAGTTGAGTATGGCAAGTGTAGCTGGTCACAAAAAACTGTTTCCCAAACAAAAGAAGATCCTCACCACTTTTGGTGAAGACTTATTTCTGGCTATGAAACGCCGAGAATTCACCAAATCATTGGTAGCAGAACGTACAGGCTTAGACCCTAAGACCATCACTAAAGTATTCAATGGCGACCCTGGTGTTGCTATTGGTGCTTACTTAAAAGTGATGGCGGTGTTCGGCATGGAAAGTAACTTTGCTGACATGGCCGGGCACGATGAGTTGGGAAGTAAACTTCAAGACATGAAGTTATTGGAGAAAAAGCGATGAGTCGAGTAACGGCTGAAGTTTATGCTTCTTGGTTTCCAATAAAAGAACCTGTTTTTGCTGGCCACCTTTTATTTCAGGAAACATCACGAGGTGGCGTTTTTAGCTTTGAATACGATAGTGATTTTTTAACGTCTCCGTTTCGCATGCAGCTCGACCCGTCACTAGCATTAACTTCAGGGGAGCATTATAACGATAGAAGTGATAGGAACTTCCGCGTGTTTCTAGATTCTTGCCCAGACCGTTGGGGCGAGTTATTGATGAAACGGCGTGCAGCTCTCGATTTTAAAAATGGCCACAGAGAAACCGCAAGAATGACAGCCATGGATTATTTACTTGGCGTTCATGACTCCTACCGGATGGGAGGTTTACGATTCAAAACATCCCCAGAGGGCAATTTCGTAGATGATAATGCTGAGTATGCCGCACCGCCAATGGCGTCACTGAAACAACTAGAGTATGCCTCAATGATGATCGAAAACGATGAAAACATTGATAGTGACGAGTATTACCGTTGGTTAAGCATGCTCATTGCGCCGGGCTCTTCAATAGGTGGTGCTCGCCCTAAAGCATGTGCCCAAGATGACAACAATGATTTGTGGATAGCCAAGTTTCCCAATAGTAACGACACTACAGATGTCGGCGCTTGGGAAATGGTCTGCCATAAGCTAGCCCTTGATGCTGGCATTGACATGTATCCATGTGATATTCAAAAGTTTAACTCGACTCATCATACGTTTATCACTAAACGATTTGACCGAGATAAAGGTCAGCGAATACATTTTTCATCAGCCATGACTCAGCTTCAATACTACGACGGCAGAGGCGAAACAGAAGATGCGAGTTACCTAGAGTTAGCAGAATTCCTAACCGTGAATGGCTCGCAAACTCAAAAAGACTTAGCGCAGTTGTGGCGCCGTATTGTGTTTAATATTGCAGTATCTAATACCGATGACCATTTACGCAATCACGGCTTCTTACTGACAAAAAAAGGTTGGGCACTGTCACCTGCTTATGATTTAAACCCGTCTATCGATAAGACCGGCTTACACCTAAACATAGATGACATGTCAAATGACCTGGATTATGGCTTAGCATTTAGTGTCGCTGATTACTTTAATTTAAAAGAATCTGAAGCTAATAAAATCTATGACGAAGTGATGCACTCAGTGAAAAACTGGGAAGCGGTAGCATCTAGTATCGGAATTAGTAGGCAAGAACAGCTTGGAATGCAGGAAGCATTTAGGGTTTAGAATAATTACAAGATTAAGCTCAGAGTGAACAGATACAAAAAAGCGCTGTCGATTTACTCTAACAGCGCTTTTAAATATTAAGCCAACGAGAGACTAAGCATTACAAAATTTGATTTTGTTTCCACTCGTTTAACTTTTTCTGGCGGGCTTCTTCTTTTTCCATGCGCGACTTTTTGCGATCGCACGGTTCTGGGCAGTCACAGGCTTTCTCAATACCTAGTGCGCCTAAGCCACCACAACTTCCAGAAATCGTTTTTTTCTGAACTAGGTAACCGATGGCCATAGCCAGAACCATAGTAAGAAAGAAACCAAAAGCAAGAATGAATGTAGACATTGCTACCCCCTAATTATGAACTGTGACCAGTTTATCAAATTCTGGCGACGCATACTCTTCAAATCCGTCATCTGTGCGACGAATGAGAAATACGGCAAGCTGTTCTTGCTCTGCAACCGCTATCGCCTGTTCCCATCCCATCACATTAAACGCAGTCGCCAAACCATCTGACGTCATAGATGATGGGTGAACAACTGTGACCGACACCAAGTTATGGGAAATTGGTTTTCCCGTTGTGGGGTCGATTAGGTGCGAATAACGAACACCGTCTTCTTCATAATAGTTGCGATAATCACCGGATGTTGCCACTGCGTTAGTACCAATAGACACCACTTTTTGTACAGCGCGCTCAGTAGTAACCGGTTTTTCAATAGCAATAAGCCATTCACTGCCGTCGCCACGCTCGCCTTTCACGCGCATTTCACCGCCTATTTCCACAAGGTAGTTTTCAATACCGTGCTTTTCAAGGATCTCTGCCACTTCATCAACGCCAAACCCTTTAGCAATGGTAGATAAGTCGACGTACAACATTGGGTGGCTTTTCTTTAAGCCCGTCGGCGTGGTTAATAGCTTCTTATATCCTACATACTCTCGAATCTCGTCGATGTCTGCCTGGCTCGGTACTTTTTCAGGGCGCTTTGTTGGGCCAAAGCCCCATAGGTTAACCAGTGGACCAACGGTTACATCGAGTACGCCGCCACTGAGGTTTGCCAAGCGCAGTGCCTCATTTACCACGGTAAGTGTATCTGGCGACACAGCAAAGTTATCGGTGTAGCGGTATTGATTAAACCTTGATAACTCTGATGTAGGGTCATAGGTCGACATCATCTTATTAACGTCAACAAGACGGGCGTCTATTTCAGCCTGTAAGCCTTCTACCGGCGTTTCAGCTACAAGGTATTTCACATTGTAGGTAGTACCCATAGTTTGGCCCTGAAGGTGTACCACAGGCGTTTTGTCATCGCTACAGCTTGCTAGTAAAAGAATACCTATAGCAAAAAAAGCGAGAAAAATTCGAATTGCAAATCGAATCACATTGTTGTCCTTACTAACATGTACACAGCCTTGAGGCGAGATGTACGTTGCGCGTTAAGCTTATACAAAAAAGGGGCTTTCGCCCCTTTTTTAGATTGCTTGTTAGCTTGGTAGCTTAGCCACCGAAGTCATCTAGCATGATGTTTTCGTCCTCAACACCTAAATCTTTAAGCATGTTGATTACGGCCGCGTTCATCATCGGTGGTCCACACATGTAGAACTCACAGTCTTCTGGTGCAGGGTGATCCTTCAAGTAGTTCTCTAGAAGTACTTGGTGAATGAACCCTGTATAGCCTTCCCAGTTGTCCTCTGGTTGAGGATCAGAAAGTGCTACGTGCCACTCAAAGTTATCGTTCTCTGCTGCTAACTCGTCGAAGTCTTCTGTGTAGAACATTTCACGAAGTGAACGTGCACCGTACCAGAAGCTCATCTTACGCTTAGACTTAAGACGACGAAGTTGATCGAAGATGTGTGAACGCATTGGGGCCATACCAGCACCACCACCTACGAATACCATTTCGTTTTCAGTTTCTTTCGCGAAGAATTCACCGAATGGACCAGAGATAGTCGCTTTGTCACCTTCTTTCAGGCTCCAAATGTACGATGACATTTTACCAGCAGGTAGGCTTAAGTTATTAGGTGGCGGCGTAGCGATACGCACGTTCAACATAATAATGCCTTCTTCTTCTGGGTAGTTCGCCATTGAGTAAGCACGAATAGTCTCTTCGTCTACTTTAGACTCGATGTCGAAGAAGCCAAAACGCTCCCAGTCACCGCGGTATTCTTCAGGAATCTCGAACTCTTTATACTTAACGTGGTGAGCTGGCGCTTCAATCTGAATATAACCACCTGCACGGAAAGGCACGCTTTCACCGTTAGGAATTTTAAGCTTAAGTTCTTTGATGAAGGTTGCCTTGTTATCGTTAGAGATAACTTCACAATCCCACTTCTTAACACCAAATACAGACTCTTCCAGTTCGATTTCCATGTCTTGCTTAATCGCAACCTGACATGAAAGACGGCAACCTTCGCGTGCTTCACCTTTAGTGATGTGGTCTAGTTCAGTTGGAAGAATTTCACCGCCACCTGAGTGTACATCTACACGACACTGGCCACATGAGCCACCGCCACCACACGCAGACGATACGAAGTAACCCGCGTCAGCTAGTGCACCAAGTAGCTTACCACCCGGTGCAGTTTTGATTGCCTTGTCTGGGTCACCGTTGATAGTGATGGTTACATCACCACTTGGTACCAATTTAGACTTGGCAAACATGATAATAAATACCAACGCTAGAACGATGGCAATGAACATGCCTACGCCTAGATATATTTCTACATTATTCATTTATATGCTCCCGAGCTCTATTACAGCTGAATACCAGTGAATGACTGGAAGCCAAGTGCCATTAGGCCAGCGATCATGAATACAGAACCAAGACCACGAACACCATCAGGCATATCAGCATACTTAAGCTTTTCACGTACTGCCGCTAGCAATACAATTGCTATTGCCCAGCCCATACCACTTCCTACGCCGTAAACAACACTTTCGGTCAAGTTGTATTCACGTTGTACCGCAAATGCCACACCACCGAAAATTGCACAGTTAACGGTAATTAGCGGAAGGAAGATACCTAGTGCATTGTAAAGCGCTGGGAAGAACTTATCTAAGCTCATCTCTAGGATCTGTACCAATGCCGCGATAACACCGATAAACGTAAGGAAGTTAAGGAAGCTTAGGTCAGCTTCTGGGAAACCTGCCCATGCTAGCGCGCCTGGAGCAAGAATGTTTACATAAATAATTTGGTTAACCGGAACCGAGATACCAAGTACCACGATTACCGCTACACCAAGACCCATAGCAGTTTTAACTTTTTTAGATACCGCAAGGAAGGTACACATACCTAAGAAAAGTGATAACGCCATGTTCTCAACAAAGATTGAGCGAACAAATAACGACAAATAATGTTCCATGACTTACTCCTTAGGCTCTACTTGCTCTGGACGGATAGTACGGATTACCCAAATCATACCGCCGATTAAGAAGAATGAGCTGAATGGTAGGATTAACAAACCATTACCCTGATACCAGCCACCGTTTTGAACCAATGGAAGGATTTCGAAACCTAAAATAGTACCGAAACCAAATAGCTCTTTAATTGTACCAATTACAACTAGGATGAAAGAGTAACCCAAGCCGTTACCGATACCATCAAGGAAGCTCATCAGAGGTGGGCTCTTCATGGCGTAGGCTTCAGCACGACCCATCACGATACAGTTAGTAATGATCAGACCAACGAATACCGACAGCTGCTTCGATATCTCATACGAATACGCTTTCAGAATTTGGTCAACAACGATTACCAACGACGCAATGATGGTCATCTGGATAATAATTCGAACGCTAGATGGAATCTGGTTGCGAATTAGTGAAATAAACAAGTTTGAGAACGCTACAACGCTGGTAAGCGCAAGCGACATTACCAATGCTGTTTCCAGCTTAGTGGTAATTGCCAGTGCTGAACAGATACCCAATACCTGTAGGGCGATCGGGTTGTTGTCCAGGATTGGCCCAAAGAGGGCCTTTTTCATTTCTTTAGTATCTGCCATGAGACTTCCCTTATGAACGCCATGCTTGGTTCTTCAGGAACTGGCCGAAGCCTTGCTCGCCTACCCAGTAACGAATTGTGTTTTCAACACCGTTGCTGGTTAGGGTTGCACCTGAAAGCGCATCGATAGTGTGAGGATTGCTAGGGTTAGCATTTTTCACTACGCGAATAGCAACTTCGCCATTCTCGTAAAGCTCTTTGCCGTCCCATTTGTCCTGCCAAGCAGGGTTTTGCACTTCACCACCTAGTCCTGGCGTTTCTTTTTGCTGATAGTAAATAAGCTCGCGAACCGTTTGGCCGTCTGCGTCTACCGCTAAGAAACCGTACATAAGATCCCAAAGGCCGCTGCCGTGTACAGGAAGGATGATACGAGAAACATCACCTGCGTCGTCGCGAACTAAGTAAACACTTGCCACGTTAGGGCGGCGCTGGAAACCAACATTGCTGTTAGTTACCTTTGTGCTGTACTCAGTTTCTTTGGCTGCTTTATACATATCGTAATCTGGCTTAGGCGCTTCTACGAAAGTACCTTCGTCAAGGTTTACATAACGCTGCTCTACTCGCTCGCTGTACGTGCTTTCAATTGCGTTGTTGCTCATGCCCATTTCGTAAAGGCCTGCAGCATTAAGAATGTTACTCTTTTTATCAAGAGCAGCGTTTGTTTGTTGTAGAGAGCGAAGGCCAACAGCCGCGCCAGAAACAACAATTGAACAAACTAAACATACGGCAACAACAATACCTACCGTTTTGCCTAAAGATTCTTTCTTAGCCGACACGTGCTACCCTCCGCTTGATATTGCTTTGTGCGACGAAATAGTCGAACAGTGGCGCCCACAAGTTAGCAAATAGAATCGCTAGCATTACACCTTCAGGGAAGGCTGGGTTTAGGACGCGGATTAGTACCGTCATGAAACCAATGAAGATACCGTAAGCCCACTTACCTTGGTTTGTGAACGACGCAGAAACTGGGTCTGTCGCCATAAAGAACATACCAAAAGCAAGACCACCAACAACAAAGTGCCAATGTGCAGGCATTGCAAACATAGGGTTGGTATCGCTGCCGATTAGATTTAGCAAGGTTGCGAAGAACGCCACACCAATTGCTACACCAGCAACAATGCGCCAGCTTGCTATACGCATGTACATGATGAACAAGCCACCAAGAATAATAGCAAGGGTAGACACCTCACCCGCAGAACCTGAGATAGTACCGATGAAGCTGTTCATCCACTGATCCATGTTCGCATAGTCAAGGTTGCCAGACGCCGCTTGGCTTAGAGACGTTGCACCAGAATAACCATCTGCCGCTACCCATACTTGGTCACCTGAAATTTGTGCAGGATATGCAAAGTATAGGAATGCACGACCAGACAGTGCTGGGTTAAGGAAGTTACGACCTGTACCACCGAATACTTCTTTAGCAATAACAACACCGAAGGTAATACCTAGTGCAACTTGCCATAGAGGAATAGTGGCTGGAAGTGTTAGTGCGAACAATACCGATGTAACGAAGAAACCTTCGTTAACTTCGTGCTTGCGCACAGACGCGAACAATACTTCCCAGAAACCACCTACCGCGAACGTTACCGCGTAGATTGGCAACCAGAAACATGCGCCATAGAAAAATAGACCTAGTGTACCCGCATTTGCCAAGTCACCTCCAAGTGCAGCGAATAGGCCTGCTTGCCACGTATCAGGTAGTGTACCTGCACCAGCAGCAATTGCTTCTTGCGCTTGGAAGCCGATGTTGTACATACCAAAGAACATAGCTGGGAATGTTGCCATCCATACCATGATCATGATGCGCTTAAGGTCAATGCTGTCTCGCACGTGCGTGTTAGCTTTGTTTACTTTACCTGGGGTGTAGAAAATGGTCGCCGCAGCTTCGTAAAGCGCATACCACTTTTCGTGCTTACCACCTGGTTCGAAGTTTGGTTCGATCTTTTCTAAATACGCTTTTAAACCCATGACTTAACCCTCTTTCTCTATCGTGGCCAAACAGTCGCGTAAGATAGGAGCATAGTTATATTTGCCAGGGCATACATAAGTACACAATGCCAAATCTTCTTCGTCCAACTCTAAGCAACCCAATGTCTGAGCACCGTCAGTATCACCAGAAATCAGGTCCCTAAGCAGAAGCGTAGGAATGATATCTAGGGGCATAACGCGTTCGTAATTACCAATTGGAACCATAGAACGTTCTGAACCATTGGTAGTTGTTGTCATATCAAATTTCTTGCTACCACTTAGGTGACCTAAGTAAGCGCGTGTCACTGAGTGTTGGTTTGAACCAGGTAGGATCCAACCGAACAATTTCTTCTCGTGACCTTCTTTTAATAGTGAAACTTGGGTGTGGAAACGACCTAAGAAGCCGTGAACGCCCATCGCCGTTGTACCGCTAAGTACAGAACCAGAGATAACACGTACTTCACCGTCAACTTGCTCGTTTGCAGTTAGCTCGGTTAAGTCTGCGCCGATTACCGTGCGCACTAGGCGTGGGTTTGTTGCTGCAGGACCTGCTAGTGAAATAACACGACGGTTATCTAGCTCCCCTGAAGTCAGCAATGCACCAATCGCCATTACGTCTTGGTAATTGATGTGCCAAACCGTTTTGTTCATGCCGGCAGAATCAAGGAAGTGGATGTGAGTACCCGGTAGGCCCGCAGGGTGAGGACCGCCAAATTCTTCAACATCAACTGCCGCATCGCCAGTAGCAACTGACGCACCTGCCGCTTTACAAACGTAAGTCTTGCCGCCGCTCAATTGCGTTAACGCTTTAAGACCATTTACGAAATCGTCTTGGCGCTCAGCAATAATCACAGCAGGATCTGCTGCCAGTGGATTAGTATCCATTGCTGTAACGAAAATTGAACTTGGAACAGAGTCTAGCTTTGGAGATTTGCTAAATGGACGTGTACGGAACGCCGTCCACATGCCTGACTCTACAAGGATTGACTGAAGCTGCTCGCGTGAAGCGCTCGCGATCTGGTCAGCTGCAATTTTGTCAAATGTCACAGCATCACTGCCGCTTACTTTAACAACTACAGACTGAAGAACACGTTTTGCACCACGGTTAACCTCTACCACTTCACCCGCTGCTGGGGCAGTGAATTTAACGCCAGGGTTCTTTTTGTCTTCAAAAAGTACCTGACCTTTTTTCACTACATCGCCAACTTGGACGTGCATGGTAGGGCGCATACCCACATATTCTTCTCCCAGAATGGCAACGCGCGTAGCAGCAGATGCATCAGCAATCTCCTGCTTTGGCGCTCCCTCAATTGGGAGGTCGAGACCTTTCTTGATTTTTATCATATGTAATCGCACTACTCTAATAGAAATACCCTTTTGCATGACCGCAGGAAACCGGCCTGTCAGCATGCAAAAACGCACTATTAACAGGTGTTAGACACCTTTTCGTTGTTGAATGATGGAACCTGCTGCAATTGTTACGGTCAGCCTGTTATGAAGCCGTAACGCATAATTCCTTTTGCGGACGCTTAATTCGCCCTATTTTTATAGACCACCAGCAGAAATTTACACTTATTATTGTTGTTGCGTAGCTGCAATCGCTACTGCTGTTTTGGTAGAGGCAGAAAAGGCCCCTACTTAATTTCGGGATTTTAGCATTAACCCATACGTTTGTGCCACGCTATTTAAGTATAAAGGCAAATTTTTCTACAATTTAATGTAAACCTTTGGTCTCACTCATTTACATTTTGCGCAGCTTTCCTATGTAGAAGACTGTAATTAGGCGTAAAAAAGCCGTCAAATCAGACGGCTTTTCATTTTTAAACGTTACGTTAATTAATAGTAAGTTAAAGAATTACCACTTAACTAATGGGTCAACTTCGCTGTCGTAATCAACGCTTGAAATGTCAAAACCAAACAGCTTTAGGAACTCATGGTGGTAACCTTTGTAGTCACTTAAGTCATGAAAGTTCTCTTGTGTCACTTGATCCCATAGCGCTTTAATTTTCGCTTGGGTAGCGTCGTTCGTTTCTTTACCATCCATACGATAGCGATTTGCTTCATCTAACGTTGGTGTATTGCCGAACAAGCACTGTGTAAACAAGCCATAAATCTGTTCAATGCAGCCTTCGTGAGTACCTTCTTCTTTCATCACTTTGTATATAAGTGAAATATAAAGTGGCATTACTGGAATGGCCGAGCTTGCCTGCGTAACCAATGCTTTTAACGAGCTCACATTTGCTTGCACAAGTAAGTCGCTGTTTTTGCCAATAATAGCGGCAGCGGCGCGATCAAGGTCTTCTTTCGCTTTTCCAATCGTTGCCTGACCATAGATAGGCCATGTTAACTCTTTACCAATGTAGGTATACGCCGTTGTTTTACAGCCTTCAGCAAGCACATCTGCATCGCGCAAAAAGTCCATCCAACGTTCCCAGTCTTCGCCACCCATTACTTTGATAGTGTTCAGAATTTCTTCGTCGTTAGCTGGCTCTAGTGCCACTTCGTGCACTTTGTCTTTATCAGTATCGTAGGTTTTTGTTGTGTATGCGTCACCTACTGGCTTAAGGGTAGACTTATACGTTACGCCTGTTTCAGGGTCGGTTCTACGGGGCGATGCAAGGCTATAGATAACCAAGTCAACCTTGCCCATTTCCGCTTTGATCTTTTCAATGGCTTCGTTTTTAATTTCATCAGAGAATGCATCGCCATTGATGGTGTCTGCATACAGGCCTTTCGCTTTCGCGTTTTCATGAAATGCAGCTGTGTTATACCAACCGGCTGTACCTGTTTTTCGTTCCGTTGGTGCTTTCTCAAAACACACACCAAGTGTTTTTGCGCCATAGCCAAAGGCAGATGTGATACGTGACGCCAAGCCATAGCCTGTAGAGCTTCCAATCACTAATACGTTTTTAGGACCTTCGCCCAAGTCACCTTTTGCTTCCACATAAGCAATCTGTTCTTCAACCGCTTTAGCACAGCCTACCGGATGCGCGTTTGTACAAATGAAGCCTCTCACTTTAGGCTTGATAACCATAATAATTTTCCTTATTTGAGCGTGGGCCTATTGTAATGCCGAAGCCACTGATAACAACTCGGAGCAGATAAGGAACCAGCATATCGCATACGTGTAGTTACACCAACAAAACTTGAGCACTCACCCGTTCATATTTGAAGATTTGTTATATTTTACAGGTTATTAAACAACGGCATCACTTCATCTTGTTAGCCGAGAACTAATAAATATTTGTGGGAAAACAAAAGAAGAGACTGAGGGAAGAAAAGTGAAGGCTGAATTTTACAGGAGCGCTAGTGAGCACTCCTGTAATGGTGTTTTTAACCTAGAACGTCTAGTAGTTCTACATCAAATACCAATGTGCTGTATGGGGCAATCGCTGCACCAGCACCTTGTTCACCATAAGCTAGGTCATGTGGTACGTATAGACGGTACTTAGCACCTGCTTTCATAAGTTGAAGGGCTTCGGTCCAACCTTTAATCACGCCACCAACAGGGAATTCAGCCGGCTGACCACGCTCGTAAGAGCTATCAAATGTTGTACCGTCAATAAGCGTACCGTGATAGTGAACACGAACAGTGCTAGATGCATCTGGTGTTTCACCGTCACCTTCCGCAATCACTTCATACTGAAGGCCAGACTCAGTTACCGTTACTTCGTCACGCTTCGCGTTTTCTTCAAGGTACTTTGTGCCTTCTTCAATAACTGCTTTGCTCGCTTCTTCTTTAGCCGCTTGCATACGCTTATGAATTTCGCCAAACGCATCGCGCAGCGTATCGTTGTCAACTTGAGGGGCTTGACCCGCAAAAGCGTCTTTTAGGCCAGCAACAACTGCATCGATTGCCAAACCGTCAAAAGGATTTGATTGCAATTGTTGACCCATTTGAAAACCAATGCCGTAACTTGCTTGGGTTTCTACTGAATTGAATGTATCAGTCACAAGAACTCCTGAAATTAAATTACAAATGCAGTACAAATTTCAAACAAACCGCATAATGCGAAAATGTTTCTGCATTTTCCGGTGCAAGAGTGTATCACACCATAAAATATCTTGCTTTGAGCAATGTTAATTAGGGTGCAAAAGTATCAAAATGTTGTAAATTATAACCGAAAGTGGTTAGACAAGTCGCAAAGGACACAGTATGGTTAGCCCATATATTTAGGAGGATAGCATGCAAACACACTATGATGCTGAACTGAAAGATACCGTTCGATACCTAGGAAAAACCTTAGGTGAAACAATCAAAAATCAATTGGGTCAAGAGTGGCTTGACCGCATTGAAAAGATTCGTAAAGGCGGCCGAGCCTCTTATCAGGGAGACGCTGCATGCAGTGAAGAACTGAAAGAAACTTTCAAAACAATGTCTGACAGCGATTTGTTGACTGTTGGCCGTGCTTTCGCACAATTCTTGAATTTGGGCAATATTGCCGAGCAAGAGTACAACGCGGCAATGAATGTCGATGCATCGATTGATGCGCTGTTCAAACACCTAGATAAAGCTGAATTAACAGCTGACAAAGTACAAGATGCTGTAGCAAAGCTGAATATTGACCTTGTATTAACTGCGCACCCGACTGAAGTCACGCGCCGAACGCTTATTCACAAACACAAAGAACTCGCCGACTGCCTTCAAGCAGTGCATCAGGCGTCACTTAGTGATGTTGAGCGTAAGAAAATCGAAACCCGCATTGCTGATCTTATTGCGCAAGCTTGGCACACTGAAGAAATTCGCTCAGTTCGCCCTACCCCCGTTGATGAAGCGCGTTGGGGCTTTTCCGTTATTGAAAACTCGTTATGGGAAGCCGTACCTGATTTCATGCGCGAGCTTGATGGCCGATTAAACGAAGACTATGACGTATCGCTACCGCTAGACGCATCACCAGTACAATTTAGTTCTTGGATGGGTGGTGATAGAGACGGCAACCCATTTGTTACTTCAAAGGTAACCGAGCAAGTATTGCTACTGGCAAGAAAGCGCGCAGCTAAGCTTTTCGCTATCGACCTTGATCGTTTGCAAGTTGAACTTTCAATGTACGATTGCAACGAAGAACTACGCGAAAAAGTGGGCGACGCCATCGAGCCATACCGCGCCCTACTTCGCCCTTTAGTGAACAAGTTCATTGCTACCCGCGATGGTATTGCCGACTATCTTGCGGGTAAAAACCCGGACACGTCAAACTGGATAGAAAGCGACGACGAGCTTATCGAACCGCTCATGCTTTGCTATCAGTCTCTACTAGACTGCGGTATGCAGGTTGTAGCAAATGGTCTACTTCTAGATACTATTCGCCGTGCACGTGTTTTCGGCATTCACCTTCTACGCCTAGACGTACGTCAGGACTCTGAGCGTCACGCCGACGTATTTAGCGAGTTAACTCGTTATCTTGGCCTTGGCGACTACGCACAGTGGAGCGAAGCCGACAAGCAAGCGTTCTTGTTGCGAGAACTGGGCTCAAAACGCCCACTCTTCCCTGCGCAATGGGATGCGTCTGATGACGTAAAAGAAGTACTCGATACTTGTAAAGTTATTGCGAAACACAGCAAGCACGGCTTTGGGATCTACATTATCTCTATGGCAAGTGAGCCATCAGATGTATTAGCGGTTCAGTTACTACTTCAGGAAAGCGGTGTAGATTGGCCAATGCCAGTAGCGCCATTGTTCGAAACGTTGGACGATTTGAACAACTCACCTGATGTCATGCGCAAACTTCTATCAATCGACTGGTATCGCGGTTACGTGAAAGGTCGTCAGTTTGTGATGATTGGTTATTCTGATTCAGCAAAAGACGCTGGTGCACTAGCAGCAGGCTGGGCACAGTACCAGTCGCAAGAAGCGCTTGTAGCCATTGCTGATGAATTTGACGTAAGCCTGACCCTATTCCATGGTCGTGGTGGTACGATTGGTCGTGGTGGCTTGCCTGCACATGCAGCTATCTACTCTCAGCCTCCTGGCTCATTAGACGGCGGCTTCCGCGTAACAGAACAAGGCGAAACTATTCGCTATAAGTTCGGCATGCCAAAGCTAGCTAAACGCAGCCTAGGTATTTACGCCAGCGCTATTATTGAAGCCATGTTGTTCCCGCCTCCGGCGCCTAAAGAAGAATGGCGAGAGCTTATTACCGCAATGGCAGCCCAAGGTCGCGATAACTACCGCGCTACGGTAAGACACGATGAAGAGTTCGTGCCTTACTTCCGCGTGGCAACACCTGAGCAAGAGTTAGGTAAACTTCCGCTAGGTAGTCGCCCTGCGAAGCGTAAGCCACAAGGCGGTATTGAAAGCCTTCGTGCTATTC
Organism: Alteromonas sp. KUL150; assembly: GCF_009811475.1. Taxonomy (NCBI): domain Bacteria; kingdom Pseudomonadati; phylum Pseudomonadota; class Gammaproteobacteria; order Alteromonadales; family Alteromonadaceae; genus Alteromonas; species Alteromonas sp. KUL150. Next base: position 43,260 of record NZ_BLIJ01000077.1, on the reverse strand, counting down.
CATGGATTTTCGCTTGGGCTCAAACCCGTTTAGTACTGCCAAGCTGGTTAGGCGTGATGCGCGCTATTGATAGCGTGAAGACTCCTGAGAACGAGAAAGTGGTTAACGAGATGTTCAGCGAATGGCCATTCTATCGTTCGCGTCTTTCAATGCTAGACATGGTGTTCCACAAAGCTGACCCACGCATTAGTGAAGCTTATGATGAGCGCCTTGTACCTAAAGAGCTCAAGCACTTTGGTGAAGCGCTGCGTAGCGAGCTTAAAGAAAGCATCTCGTCACTGTTGGCTATCACAGGCGATGACGACATTATGAAGAACGACCCGCAGGGTAAAGAGTCTATGGAAATTCGCGCTGCGTATTTACAACCTCTACATTACCTGCAAATTGAGCTTCTAGATCGTATTCGTAAAGCCGGTGATGATGCACAGAACACCAGCTTAGAACGCGCAATGATGGTTACCATCGCGGGTATTGCCATTGGTATGCGTAATACAGGTTAGTCACTGTGTTAGCGAAGTGGTTGAATTGACGCACATAGCTTTATTTTGTTAGTCACCAATCGCTTCGCTAAGTAAAAAGATCAAGAAAGCCCGCTTCATATGATGAAGCGGGCTTTTTTATTGCTTAAGTCTTTCTACTTACACTCAAGATAAGTACTAACAAGTTAGATCAAAACGGTCTGCGTTCATCACCTTCGTCCGCGCTGCAACAAAGTCTTTTTGAAGGTAGTTTCTGTAACCATCTGCAATTGGCTCTAGCGGATCAAACGATTCAGCATAGGTCATGTCGTCAGTGGCATCACCACGTCCTAGTGAGAAAGGAACAGGTACGTCAGGCTCTATATAACGAACTTTTGGTCCTAGGTCGCGGTGAGTAAGTTTAAACCATGCACGAGCGAACACTTCGCTGAAATATTCACGATCGTTATAGAATTTTTCAGAAATTTTTCTATATTCTGGATCCATTTTCATCGCCATATCGGGGTCGGTCATAATAGGGTTATAGCGTTTTGATGGATCTTCAACATCAACAAGCTTATCTTCTTCCTTAATGTTAATTGGTTCCCTCTGCTCAGCACTGGCAGGAGACTTTTTCAGTTCCCAATCGTTATTAAGCAGTAGGTGGAAATATCCGTTGTCCCATTGCGTAGGATTCGTCGTCCACGCGCCTTCAATGCCACTTGATACGGTATCGCGACCAATACTGCGACTCTCATGGTTCATCCAACCAAGACCCGCTTCTTCAATGCCTGCTGCTTCTGGGTCTGGGCCTAACGCTTCTGCGCTTCCGTTACCGTGACATTTAGCGACCGTGTGGCCACCGGCTGCTAACGCAACGGTTTCTTCGTCGTTCATTGCCATACGCGCAAAGGTTTCACGTACGAGGGCTGCCGTTTTAAGTGGATCTGGTTTACCGTTAACGCCTTCAGGGTTTACGTAAATAAGGCCCATCTGCAATTCGGTACGAGCCTGCAGCATGCCACGACATACGAATCATAAGACCGCCATAGTGCCCCCAATCTGCTGGCCACCAAGGCTGTGAATCTGTCATTAAGTCGGTGAGATCTTTTTTAAGGGCTTGAAAGTCTAGTTTTTTAACCTCTTCACGGTAATCTAAGTCCTCTTCCATTGGGGTTGTCTTCGTATCGTGCTGATGCAGAATGTCTAAGTTTAAGGCTTCAGCCCATCAGTCCATTACTGTTGTCCCCGTGGCTGTTAAACCACCATGCATGACCGGGCATTTTTTGTCGAATCATTCACATCACCTAACTTTGCATCGCTCATATTACATCCTCTTTGCCTGTTCGTTTGCGTTATACAACTCACACGTTAGTTAGGTTATAGGATTGACCTATGGGGTTACGCTGTGACACCACCTTCGACATCAAAAAAGCGTTATTCAAGGATAGCCAAAATTTTGGTCTTTCCCACATTACAAAAACATTATCTCATCATATTGGCACTTGCCCATTAGAACTAATACAGGTAAGCCGCTAATCTTTTTCTCATGGCTGACAGCCACAGAATATTGAAGGGTTATGCTTATACTACAGTTAAAGGTATTACTGCAGATTCAGGTGAAATCAGGCTTTTTGATGTAACGAAATACCCATCTCTGAACTAACCTAAACACAGTTCCATTCGAAATTGCCAACATAATATGACCTTATTAATCATGGTTTCCCACAAGAGGTTACAAACAGATCATCCGTACAGTTAAAAAGTCGCTTCGACCTTAATACACTTTAAAGGTCCCAATTCTTGGGGATTTTATTAATAGATTAAGGATGACTTATGCAAGAGTTAAATGTAGAAGAAGTAACACAAGTGTCTGGAGCAATGAGTGACTGGACCTCTGGAGGCATGGCAGTAATAGGCCTTGGGATTGCCGGAGGTCCAGCTACAGGTATATTCGGACTCGCTGTCGGCGGAGCAATGATGTTCATTGGCTATTTCGGCGAGTAAGAAGTGATAAAAGCTCACCTTTGGGCGAGCTTTTAATCTCCACCTAATGAGGGTAAAACACCATGAAACATAAAAAATTGGCTGATTTCACTTACCTAGTTTTGATCTTTACAACGTTCATCGCCTCCTACTTTAAAGATAGCGATTCTTTTTTTTACACATTTACCGTACTAACGCTGGGTTACATAGTCATTCTTCAGCATGGAATTATTCAACGTTTGGATTTTAACGAAGCCCCCCTATCTGTGGGTAATAAATCTATAAATATAGAAAAATGAGATTTGGGGCTGAGAGAAGTTTTGATAAGTAAACTTGCACCACAAACGCCGTCGCAATGTCTACAAAGATGCAACAAAAAAAGCTCGATAAGTAAGGTCGTAACAGACTGCTCTTTTCTAAAAAAACTTCAGTGATTAGGCTATTGAGGTGTTTGGAGGTGGCGGGGCTTTGATAAGTAGGCTCTCCACCGCAGGGAAGCGGTGGCGAAGCCTACAGGGAAGTATTCACGGCGTGCCTACGTTCAAAGGCCCGCCAATGACACTCACCGATTAGCCGTTTACGAAGTCAACGCCTAGCTTGATGTCGCCGCGTAGGCCTTCAAGCATGTCGTTTTTCGCTTTTTCTTCAAATGCGCTTAGCTCGCCGTATGGCAAGATTTCTTCAACACCGTTTGCACCTAGGCGAACTGGGTGTGCGAAGAATGCTGCGTCGTCGCTGTCGTCAGTTTGTACGTAAGTGTACTCAACCACGTTCTCACCTTGCATTGCTGCAACTAGAGATAAACAGAAGCGCGCTGCTGCTTGACCCATAGATAGGGTTGCAGAGCCACCGCCCGCTTTTGCTTCAACAACTTCAGTACCCGCATTCTGGATACGAGTAGTTAGGCTAGACACTTCTTCGTCAGTAAACTCAACGCCTTCAACTTGTGAAAGTAGAGGAAGGATAGTTGTACCAGAGTGACCACCGATTACCGGTACGTGCACTGAAGATACGTCTACACCTTTAAGTTCAGCAACGAAAGTTTCAGCACGGATAACGTCAAGCGTAGTTACACCGAAAAGCTTGTTCTTGTCGTAAACGCCTTTTGCTTTTAGCGTTTCAGCTGCAATAGCTACAGTAGTGTTCACTGGGTTAGTGATGATACCAACACACGCGTTCGGGCAGTTATCAGCTACACCTTCAATTAGGTTTTTAACAATGCCGGCGTTGATGTTGAACAGATCAGAACGATCCATACCTGGCTTACGAGGCATACCTGCTGGAATAAGAACAACGTCTGCTCCAGTAAGTGCACCAGCAAGGTCATCTTTACCGTGACCGGTTACTTTTACCGCAGTTGGGATGTGGCTCAAATCAACGGCAACACCAGGAACTACTGGCGCAACGTCGTAAAGCGCTAAATCTGAACCTGCTGGCAATTGTGTTTTCAACAACAAAGACAGCGCCTGACCAATACCACCGGCAGCACCTAACACGGCTACTTTCATACCATTTCTCCTATGGGATTACTTCACGTATTTAAACGGAACGTCACACTAATGCAACGCGGGGGAAAACTCAATCACCGGATCGTCTTATTAACGTTATTTATGGCGATTTTTATTCGATATTCATTATCATGAATGATTATGCAAAGAAATTGCGCAAAGTCCACCTGTGCGGCACAATATACGCATACTAAATATAATTCCTAACGATAACCCTCAGAAAAGAAAAGAGCGCTAATGGCAAACGCAAAACAAGAGCAACTCATCAAGGCTTTTAAAGAGATTCTCAAAGCGGAAAGTTACGGTTCACAAGGCGAAATTGTGGATGCTTTGAAGTCGCAAAGCTTTGACAATATCAGCCAGTCAAAAATATCAAGAATGCTGAGCAAGTTTGGTGCGGTAAGAACGCGTAACGCCCGTGGTGACATGGTTTATTGCCTTCCCCCTGAGCTTGGTATGCCAACGGCTAAAAGCCCGTTAAAACAGCTCGTATTAGACATTGTGCACAACAATGTGATGGTGATTATCAGAACGAGTCCAGGTGCTGCTCAGCTTATCGCGCGCTTGCTAGATTCTTTGAGCAAAAAAGACGGTGTGTTAGGTACCATTGCCGGCGATGATACAATATTTATTGCCCCCGCAGATGTATCTAAAATAGAAGAGCTAAGACAGCGGGTTGAAGACCTGTTTGAGAACGTTTAAAAAAATGCTTCTGTCTATCAATATAAGTAAAAGTGCCATTGACTAAAGAGCGCTTTGAACGAAATTATGGCTTCGCAAAACAAAGAAACCGCCGTAATAAGGCGGTTTCTTCATTTTTAGTATTAGCACGTTAATTAGGACAGAAGCTTAATGAGCGCGTCTGCTGCTGGGCGTGACGATGGCGGATTTTGACCGGTAACCAATAGACCATCAGTACAAACCTTCACAGCAAAATCATCTGCACTTTCATAATTTCCGCCTTTCTTGACTAACTCATCTTCAACTAGGTAAGGCACTACATCAGTGAGTTCCATTGCAGCTTCTTCGCTATTTGAAAAACCGGTTACCGCTTTGCCGTCTACTAAATACTTGCCATCAGGAGTTTTTACATCCTTCAGCACGATTGGAGCGTGACAAACTGCCCCGACGGGTTTATTAGCAGCGATAGTCTCTTCAATCAATTTGATGGAGTGCGCGTTATCTGAGAGGTCCCACAATGGTCCATGACCGCCAGGATAAAATACCGCGTCGAATTCTTCAGCACGAACATCTTCAAGCGGAATAGTCGAAGCGATTGCACTACGCGCTAACTCATCTTTCGTGTATCGAATTGCATCATCTGTCATGGCATCGTCAGATAGACTGTTAGGATCAATCGGAACCTGCCCTCCCATCGGCGAGGCCAATGTAATTGTATAACCTTGGTCTTTAAATGCGTAATAAGGTGCGGCGAACTCCTCTAGCCACATACCTGTTTTCTCACCCGTGTCGCCCATAATTTCGTGAGACGTCATTACCATTAACATACGTTTTGACATAAGCCCTCCTTGCGAGCATTTAAAAAATGTAACGCCAATTAATTCGTGTGGTGAAGGGTCTTAGATCATAAAAGAAGAGAAGGATCGATTAGTAGCAAATGAGTGAGATAAATCGCAGGCATAAAAAAGTGCCACTTCCTGTTAAGGAGAGTGGCACCTAACACTACAACTTGTAGTTAGTGTTTACTACTTCTTAGAAGCGGTAGTTAACACCTACGCGGATTTCCCAAAGTGATGGACCGCGAGATACGCTCTGCTCTGGTCTTGAGAATGCACTGTACTCGTATTGACCTGCGTCATTGAAGTTTGCTTCTAACACTTGATCACCACCGAAGCTACCCTGACGGAAGTCGCCCCACTGGTCGTTGATTAAGTTAGTCAAGTTTTCGATTACGAAGAACGCGCTTGCTGTGTGACCTTCATAGAAGCCAGGAAGCTCTTGAGATACACGTAGGTCAGCTTTAAACCACCAGTCAGCAGTTTCACTGTTACGCTCAAGGATCTCGCCGCGTTCGAAGCCATTATCTTCAACCCAACGATTGAATGCAGCTTCAGCAACTTCAGCTGTTTGAAGTACATCACCATCACGGTTTGTCTGATCAACAAACACTACGTTCGGGTCGTTTACTTCAGGAATGTAAATAAGCTGACGAGCAAACACACCATCCCAAGGGAACGCTGAGTTGTTGCTGTGAACGTAAGAGAAAGGCTTACCTTCGTTAGCCGTTGCAAACAAGTTGAAACGCGTTGCATAACCGTCAAAGAACTCAGCTGTATAGCCTAGTGAGAAATTGAAACGGTTGCCAACAGCGTAGTCAGACGTTGCTGCAGATGGATTGTTAGGATCGCTAGTTGCAAAGTTAGCGTAGTTCGAGAACGCAACTGCACTTGTCATCGGGTTAGCATCTTCAGCGTCAACATAAGCATATGATGCAGCCATGTCGAAACCATTATCCCATTCTTTGCTTACGCCGATTGAAAGTACAAGCGAGCTACCGTCGTCACTTGAATCCACGTTACCAAGAATAAAGTCAGACGTCTCGTTACGGTCTGCGTCAATGCGCTCGTAAATTGGACGACCATCAAAACGGTTTTGACCTGAGTAAACGATGTTTGCGTCTCTAACAATCGCTGAGTCTTGGCGATCGGTATAGATCATATCGGCATTGATTAGGTAGTCGTTCTCAGTCACGTAGGTGAAGCCTAACGCGTACTTCCACTCAGACGGAATTTCAAAGTCTGGGTCAGTTGCATTCGTGTTTCCGTCACCATCTGTAAGACTAGTGTTCGCCACTTCGTCAAATAGATCTTGTGGTACGTCGAAGATTGGACGACCTTGGCCCGTTAGCGCTAAGTCAAACAATGAAGTAGTACCGCTTACGAAACCATCAATTTGTCTTTCACGCGTACCGATGTTCGTCACACCGTCGTTTGAGTAAGCATTCGAAATCCAAACGTTCGGGTTACCACCAGAGTAAAGACCCAAACCACCGCGTAGCTCTAAGCTTTCATTAACTGTATAAGTAAAGCCAAAGCGTGGTTGAAGAAGGTCGATACCGTCTACGTTAGCCGTATTGGCAAAGCCATAGCGTTCAGTGAAGTTTTCATTCAGGCGAGGCGTGTCGTCTGAGCCGTAAGTATCATAACGAAGACCTGCCATAATTTTTAGGTCGTCGGTTAGATAAAACTCGTCTTGAACATAGAACGTAGTAATATCGAACGCAAAAGACGCGCCAGCGTCAGCTGGGTTGTTTGTACCCGCTGAGTTGTTGTAGTAAATACGGTCAACCAAGCCAGCTTCAAAGTCTTCAATACTTCTGAAACGGTATTCACCTACCGTGTGCTGCATGAACAAGTTAAATACGTCAGTTTCTTCATATTCAACACCAGCTGTAACTTCGTGGTCACCCCAGAAATAAGTACCAGCAAGCTTGAAGTTGAATACTTCATAGTTAAGGTCGTTAGACTGACGAGAATCATCAGGACCGATATAGATACGACCGCCGCCGTCTGTTTCAATTTGCGCTTCAGCAAAACCAGAAGCCGCGTCTAGTGACTGCTGACGATTATCTAGGTCAGTGTGACCGATACGAAGTTCTGTCGTAAAATCGTCAGTCCAGTTTGAGTATAGTGAACCAACAATCGTAGTTAGCTCAGCGCCACGCTCGTAGAAGTGGTTGCTAAGAGAAAGGTTAGTTGAACCACCATCAGACTGACTTACGCTGAAACCGTCGTTCCAGTTGTATACCAATGAAGCACGGTGATCAGCATTAATGTTCCAGTCTAATTTGATTAGAATCTTTTCATCTTCAACTGGTGCAGAACCTGGTGTGCCACCAACATCGTAGCCGTAAACGTTTTGCGCAATTTGAGTAACTTGGTTGATGTCGTCTTGAGTTACACGGCTACCTAGCGCGTTGTAATCATATAACTGAACGCCTTCAAGCTTCTCATATGCAGCAAAAAGGAAAAGGCTATCTTTAATTAGTGGAAGACCAACGTTGAACCCGTAACGTTTTTCAGTGTAGTTACCGTTGTCACGCTCTACGCTGTCAACTTCGTCGCCACGGTAAGAGTCAGACGTAAAGTCATAGAAAACACCACCGTGAACTTCGTTTGTACCTGATTTGGTTACTGCGTTGATATTACACGCAGTGAAGCCGCCGTATTCTACGTCGAAAGGAGCAAGCTCAACCGCTACTTGTTGAATTGCATCGTAAGAGAAAGGCATACGCTCAGTTGGGAAGCCATTGCTGTTTAGACCAAAGTTGTCATTCATACGAATACCATCTAGGGTCAAGCTGTTGTTACGCGGGCTCGCACCACCACAACTAATTGAGTCGTTGAAGCTTTCATCAACGAAAACTCGAGGGTCAACACGAACGATATCGCCGATGCTACGGTTAATAGCAGGAGTATTTTCTAGTGCTTCAAGATTAAATACCGTCTGTGGCCCCGTCGCACCAAACGCTGTTGCAGCTAGTGAACTGCCGCTAACAGAGATAACTTCGATATCACTTGCATCTTCTAGAGTAAGGTTAACGCCAAATGGGTTACCTAGCTCTAGGAATACGCTGTCGATTGTGGTGTCTTGGTACTCGTCAGAATCAACAACAATTCTGTAAGGTCCACCAACGCGAAGACCGCGAAGGTTAAACGTACCGTTAGCACCCACAGTTACTTCACGGGCTGTACCAGTAGGTTCGTGAATAACTGTAACAGATGTTCCCGCAGCAGGTGCACCTGTAGGGGTAAGGATGCGGCCTTCCATTGCAGATGACGTTTCTTGCGCCATTGCAGTGGTCGACAAACCGATTGACAGCGCAACCGCAGCCGCGATGCGGCTGAACTTAGCTGATGAGCTCATGTGTGTGTTTCCCTTTTTGTTTAAAATTCTTTTTTTCGGCCAAAGACTGCACATAAATCACGCAGTGTGCTTGCATCTTAACCGGAACCTGATGAATTGTCGTCAAGGTTCATGTCATTTTTATTACACTTTTACATTTTTATTTAACAGCAATCGTACGAGATTATTGAGTTTGCAAATTTTTTCTTGACCACATGGTCAAGTTAATTTACTTGTTATTATTATTGCTGACCCGCTTCGATTTGCTGGATCTATTCTTGACAGACGGGCAACTAATAAACAGCGTTTAATAAAAATCAGGTTTACCCATAAAAAACCTTTAATTATTAATACATTAACACATTAAAATAAACTTACCTATTGCAATAAATAACCTTAACTGATGAAATCACATTATAAATCGTTAATTCATTCGGTCGTTTTTTTGACTAATTTCAGAATTGTTGCTTCAGGAAAATGGATAATTTTTATTTTGGCCGCTGTTAGTTGTGGTTCGATAAACTATTTTCTAAATTCTGCATCGTATGGCGATATCGCGCCACAAACTGGTCATTACATAACCTGCAAGACTGGTCTTGAGGGTAACAATGATGTTTTTTCTGTTTATGTTACCGATGGCAGAATCGCAGAAATGGCTAGCGAGCGTTTGTGTGATGATAAAATCATCAAGCGTCAATATGGCGAGGTGAAGGTAACTATCGGTCAAAGCGACTATGACACCTTCCGTTACATTAACCACGGCGTGGTTAACTTGGCGCTGGTAAAAAGTAATGTGGTTGATGCGTTTGGCGCAGATCAGATATATGGGTTAACGAAACTAGCTTCCCATCCAGATTATTCAGCGTTTTTTATTGCCTTGAGAGAACGACCACTGCTTTCAAAAGAGTATTTGCTAGGAAAAAGCATTGGACTTTTAGATTATCCAAGCAGCCGCTCTGGCCACATTGTGCCGAAAACCGTGATACAGAATATTGGGTTAAGTGACAGCAACGTAAACATTGTTTACTACAGTTCTCATCAAGAATTGAGGCGAGCCTTACTCGCCGGCGAAATCGATATAATTTCGTCCTATTGGGCTGAAGAAGATAGTGAGAACTTTTCCAAAAACTATGCAACGCCCCTTCAAGAGGATGTTAGCGGCATGCAGTGGTACTTAAAAATGCTGACGCAAAACACGGATCTATTTTGTGCCATGCAAACGGTTGTAAACGAGATAGCTATGTCACACCCAAGGCCTTATTACAAAACGATTACACTTGAAGAAGGCTGTAACTAATGAGTAATAAATCTCTCAACTGGAAGCCTAAGCCTTTTATCTTTTTTATATTCTTTGCACTTTTTGCGTGTATACAGTGTGTGGCTCTCGTCGCACAATACTGGTCTCATCAATCATCAATTCATGAAGCAGTCGACAAGGTAGAACGAAGAATAAGCTTGGATAGCGCCTTTCTTGACGTAGGAAACAGCACGCTAAATACGCCCGTTAATCAATTTGCAATTATTAGGTATCTAGAGAAACTCAATAAGGCGCTCAACGATGGAGGTTATCCAGTTCTTGTAAAGAGTATTCAGAATGTTGAGGACGATAAAGAAGATTTTACATCTTACAGTTCTATTATTAATGCTAATTTCAAGAACGCAGAACAAACGATTACCGCAGAAATTCGAGCCGTTGGAACGCTAAGTGCGCTCTCTTTTAGCTGGACTGCACTGCTGTCGTCACTACTATTGACCCCTATTTTCAGTGTCTCAAATAAGGTTAAAAAGAAACCAATGTCGCTAGAAGAAGTGATTCCGCCTTCACCGAAGCTGGTAATCAATCTTCAGGAAAAAACAATTTCAAATGGTATCGACGATAAGGTCGTTACCCTGCAAAACAAGCCACTTTGCTTTTACACTGCACTGGTGAAATATTGCATTGAACATCCCGGTGTACCACTCCCCCCGCACAAAGATGTGCCAAGTGAACTATTAGCCCTTGCAAATAAAAGTTTTGGTCGCTTAATTGAACTTGGCCACACAAAACGTAAGCGCCCAGATTTCAACGCAAATCTTGACAAGACGTTAAGCGAAATTAGAGCAGCTCTAGACGAAGTATTCTCTTCATTCAGCGAAGAGAAAGAAACGTATTACCCACCGCGGGCTCAGGGCGAGGGTTCTCGGTCTAAACAACACTCTTACGCAATACCATCTATCAAGCAAGAGGATATAACAATCATCGGTAACTAACTAAAAACTGACCACTTGGAGAGCTTTTTGTCATTTTTTGCTAATTAAGTAAACAGCCTGCAATGCCTTGAAAATACAATAAAGTTCTAGCAAAGACCGATCCAAAAACAGATAACTTGTGAATATATCATTGATTCGCGAGGCCTAAACGCGTATCTTTGCACCAACAAAACCAGCTTTATAGTACTATGCAATCGCCACTTATTATTGCCATTTCTGGGGCTTCAGGCTCTGGAAAGTCTCTTTTTACAAAAAATTTGTTCAACGGCTTCAGTGCTCAGGGTCGTCCTGTTCAAGTACTGCGTGAAGATCACTATTATCGTGCGCAAGACCATCTTCCGATGGAACAGCGTGAGAAAAATAATTACGATCACCCTAATGCCTTTGAACATGAACTATTAAAAGCACATCTGCAAGCTTTGCGCGAAGGTCAGCCGATTGATTATCCGCACTACTGCTATAAAACGCATACTCGATTACCTGAAACAGAACGCCTTAATCCGGCTCCTGTTATCATTCTCGAGGGTATTATGTTGTTGGCTCGAACAGATTTGCTTCCTCTTTATGACGTTAAGATTTTTATTGATACGCCTCTAGATATTTGTCTGATGCGCAGGATGATGCGTGACCTTAAAGAACGTGGTCGCAGTATCGAGTCTGTTGCTAAACAGTACGAAGAGACTGTAAAGCCTATGTATCATCAATTTATCGAACCAAGCCGCTTCACTGCCGACGTAGTAGTGACGCAAGGTGGTAAAAACCAAATTGCATTAGATGTGATCAAATCACACATTCAGCAAGCGCTTCTTTAAGGGAACATTTCTATGGTAAGTTTACTGGGCATTGCAGTCCTTCTGGGTATTGCTTTTGCGTTATCATCAGCGAAACGCAGTATAAATTTGCGCACCGTGGGTGGCGCATTTGCTATTCAAGCATCCGTTGGCGCATTTGTCCTGTATTCTGAGCCTGGAAAAGAGGTTCTGTTAGCATCAACAGAGTTTGTTGCCAATATTATTGCTTATAGCCAAGATGGAATTAACTTTTTGTTTGGCCCTATTGGCGACAAATCTATAGCCTTTATATTTGCGTTTAATGTACTTCCGGTTATCGTATTTTTCTCCTCCTTGATTGCAGTTCTTTATCATTTAAAAGTGATGAATATCGTAATAAAGATCATCGGTGGCGCGCTACAAAAGCTATTGGGAACAAGCAAATCGGAATCAATGTCTTCGGCCGCTAACATCTTTGTTGGGCAAACTGAAGCACCATTGGTCGTGCGTCCTTTTATTCCTAATATGACTACATCTGAGCTATTTGCGGTTATGGTGGGTGGATTGGCTTCTATTGCGGGCTCGGTAATGGCCGGATATGCAGGTATGGGTGTAGAGTTAAAATACCTACTTGCAGCCAGCTTTATGGCTGCTCCTGGAGGGTTGCTTATGGCAAAGATAATATTGCCAGAGACAAACACTGCCAGCATAGAATCTAAAAATGTGGAAGCGGAAGATACCGTTTACGCTAATGTGTTTGACGCTGCCGCCAGTGGTGCATCGTCAGGCATGCAGCTTGCGCTAAATGTGGGCGCAATGCTACTCGCTTTCATTGCACTTATAGCGATGGTCAACGGCCTTATAGGCTGGAGTGCAGGACTATTTGGCTATGAAAACGTAACGTTTGAAGGGATCCTGGGTTATGTACTTCAACCTCTTGCATGGGCAATCGGCGTCCCATGGGACGAAGCACAACTTGCAGGCAGCTTTATTGGTCAGAAAATGGTGGTGAACGAATTTGTTGCCTACCTTAACTTCTTGGAAAACCAAGCACAGCTATCTGAAGCGTCTCAGGCCATTATCACCTTTGCTCTTTGTGGTTTTGCAAACTTCTCTTCTATCGCAATCTTGATGGGTGGAATTGGTGTAATGGCACCAACACGCAGAAATGAAATTGCGCGATTAGGATTAAAAGCAGTTATCGCAGCTACGCTATCTAATTTAATGAGTGCCGCACTGGCAGGCTTTTTCCTCTCTCTAGGTTAAAGATCATTAAATTAGACCAGTTGGTCAAGAAAAAACTAGACTAACTAGTCAGGTTTCTGTAAATTACGCGCCAATTCATCGCGGGGTTGATTTATGTCAATTTCTGCGACTTTTTTCTGTAGCCCGTCTACCTTTATAATGCCGCAGTCAAAATATACGGGATAAAGTTATGCAATTAGTTGCTGTTGATTACCAAGCGGAAAACGCACAAGAAGAATTCGTGAAGTCACTTCGCGAGACGGGGTTCGGTGTTTTGAAAAATCACCCTATCCAACAGTCATTAGTTCAAGGTATTTACGACAATTGGCAGGGCTTCTTCGACAGTGAAGAGAAGAATGATTACCTGTACAACAAAGGTAAACAAGACGGATTTTTCCCTCAGAGCGTATCTGAGGTAGCTAAAGGCTTTACGAAAAAAGATATTAAAGAGTATTACCACTTCTATCCATGGGGTCAGTGCCCTGAAGCACTACGTCCTCAAATTTCTCAATATTATGAGGAAGCAAACACGCTAGCGAAAGAGCTGTTGGGCTGGATAGAGAAGCATTCTCCTTCAGAGGTGAGTGATAAGTACAGTCAACCGCTAGGCGATATGATCAAAGATTCTGATCAAACCTTGCTACGTATACTGCACTACCCACCACTAAAAGGTGATGAAGAGGTAGACGCAATTCGCGCCGCTGCGCACGAAGATATTAACTTGATTACTATCTTACCTGCGGCTAACGAGCCAGGATTGCAAGTACAAGCTAAAGACGGTAGTTGGATTGACGTTCCTTGTGATTTTGGGAACTTAATTGTGAATATTGGCGACATGCTTCAAGAAGCATCAGGCGAATATTTCCCATCAACTACTCATAGGGTTGTAAACCCAGATGGTGCAGATATGACGAAATCTCGTATCTCGTTGCCACTGTTTTTACACCCAAGACCAGATGTTGTTCTTTCAGAACGCCATACCGCAGGGTCATACCTGCAAGAGCGCCTTCGTGAGCTGGGCGTTATATAAATTAAGTTCCTTTTGTAGTGTTATTCTTTTGCCGCAGCTAGTCTGCGGCTTTTTTTTACCTACTAGCTATTGCTGCAAGCTTTGAAGTATAGCGTTGCCTATCCTGTTCGTTGGGTGAATGCTTAACGGCCTGCTGTAAATAGCGCTGGGCTTCACTCACATCTCCTAACTCATGATGTGCTTTCGCCATGCCAAAGAGTAACTCATGACGGCTTTTATCCAGCCTTAGGCCTTTTTCGTAGTGGCTAATTGCTATCTCGATATCACCAGAATCGAATGCTTGCTCTCCCAAAATATAATGGTAAAAAGGATTGGTTTTGCGCTTTGTTTCTACCATTTGCGTAATGCGGGAAGCTTCAACGTCTCTGTCTTGATAAATATAAAGAATAGATAAATTTTCCCACGCTGTTAGGTTATCGTCATTAAGCGATAGCGCATGTTTATAGGCTAATTCTGCTTGTTCGTATTCATCGACCATGCGATATAACACGCCCAAGTTAACCCAGCTTTGCTGTAACTCTGGCGATAGTTTCGCCGCTGAGCGAAAATAACTGTAGGCTCGGGTGTAACTATTGGCCACCAGAGCGTCCGCTCCCTTGTTGTTGTAGTACATTGATATTACTTTGTTAAGAGATACGGCGTTACGCGGAAAATAATTTCGTAACATCTGAGGGTCGAAATCGACATCAGCCCAAGCGCCGCCAAGGGCTGCAACTACACCATCGTTAGGCACTGATACTCGCAAATTAATATGGCCATTGAGCAGGCTATATCCGTCTCTACGCGTCCAGTATTCGGGGATATCTACCTCGTAGAATGTCGCATTGAGACCCACATGCTCAGCAAGAGCGTAAGTCATAATTGACAATGAAAGGCAATTTGCCGCGCGGTTGTGGAAAGTAGTATTCGCAGTAGTGTTTGCGCTGTTGCGATAAAGCATACCCTGGTCGGCATGATCGAATATTGCCTTAACGAAGCCTTTCACATTCTTTTGTAAGATGCTCTTCTCATACACCGCTTTTTCCGCAAAGCGCTTTGCGTCTTCATCTAAGAAAAATATCTCTTCAGGGGTTTCAACGGGAAACAAGCTGTATGCAGGGAACAGGCTGTCATTAAGTAAGGTGGGCGCAGCGTCAGTCGTTTCCGTTTCAGTAGACTTACACGCCCCTATTATAATACTAAACAATAATAAGGCAGTTACTCGAGCATTCATTACAGGCACCCTTTTTGTGTACTCGATGCTATAAGTATAGCTCACCACCCGATTTTCACATTTTATTTACATCCCGACTTTTTATCTATTCGGCGCAAATGTTCATCTCGTGCTTTTCCGAGGCGAAGCAAGCTTTTTGTAAGATTACGGAAAGTTAATCATCAATTAGTACCTTTCTACCGTAAGCATTGTCAGTTCAGTAACGCTCGCTAGCTGGATGAAGTGGCAAGTAACTAGAGAGCACATAGTTTCGTGTTAAATTTTTAATCATGTATAGGAAATAGTATGAAAAAGTTAATTAGTGCGTTTGTCGTTATTCTTTTTAGTGCTTCAGCTTTCGCTGGGCATCATAAAGATGCTGAAAATATGGACATCGTAGATACCGCAGCTGGTAACAAAATGTTCTCAACCCTTGTCACCGCGGTAAAGGCTGCTGATTTAGTGTCTACGTTAAAAGGTGACGGTCCTTTCACCGTGTTTGCTCCTACTGATGAAGCATTTGCGGCCCTACCAGCTGGTACCGTTGAAATGTTGTTGAAGCCAGAGAACAAGCAAACGCTTGTTCAAATTCTGACTTACCACGTTGTAGCAGGTAAAGTGACGGCAGAAGACGTATCAACGCTTTCTAATGCAACGACGGTAGAAGGTAGTCAAGTAGACATCTCGGCGAAGATGGGCAACGTTATGATCAACAATGCGAAGGTAATTAAAGCGGATATCATGACAAGCAATGGCGTAATTCACGTGATTGATACTGTATTGTTGCCTGCTGAAGTAGCGGCTGCATTATAATATAAAGAAATTAAAAAAGACTCTGAAGCACTGATACGTCAGTGCTTCCGTTTTTTTAAACCCTCGATCCAATCCTTTATACTTCTCGTACAAATTTGCTTACTAGATGCTAGACAAATTAAACGTTACAAAAGTCTGAAAAGGAGTTCTTATGTTTTCGGTATATACCTACAGCATTGCTGGTTTACTGGTAATTTGTTTGACCGTTTTTGTACAGAATATCGTGGCTGCGATTGCACATCGAAAACAGTCAACCTACATCCCGGGTAAAGTAAGCGAAGAGTTAAGTCACGATAGTTTTGTTTTTAGAAGTCACAGAACGTTTCATAATTCGCTAGAAAACGTGCATCAATTTACACTTCCCGCGCTGTTTTGTATATTTTTAGGTGCGCCGACCAACATCTTGGCATCGCTCATTTGGGTATATGCACTGTGCAGAATTATCCACATGGCCCTTTACTATGCTATTGCGACTGAAAAGAATCCTAGCCCAAGAAGCTATTTCTACATGATTGGCGTGCTCTGCAACCTTGCCGTTTTCATTCTCGCCTTCTTCCAAGTGTTTACCTAAAATCATTTCGATAAACCAAAAGTAAATGTCGTTATATTCAACTTATGTTTAATCCACTTTTGAAGCTTACAGGAGTAATGTGTGTGGTAGATGGTTCCTCCCGCAGATAGGACTGAGTGTGTATAATAAACAGGTCGGCGAACGCACTTTAGATGATTGCACTGTGTTAATTGTCGACGACCAAGCGAGCAGCAGACTGGTGCTAGAAACGCTACTTGAAGATATGGTTTCTTGCGTTTCTGTAGCCTCAGGGCAAGATGCGATCGATTATTGTAAATTTCGCACACCAGACTTAATTTTAATGGACGTTTCTATGCCTGAACTTGATGGGCATGAGACAACGCTATTATTAAGAAAAAAACCTTCCCTTGCTAACATTCCTATTATTTTTGTCACCTCTTCTAGCTCTGATGAAGAAGAAAATAAATGCTGGGATTCTGGATGTGTCGATTTCGTTTTAAAGCCCGTAAACGCATGCACCTTGCGCAATCGGGTAAAGTCACACCTAAACCATAAGCTAAGATATGATTTACTTGAAAAGCTTATCTACATTGACAAACTCACCGGCGCCTACAACCGACACTATCTAGATGACTATCTTCCGCGTTTGGTAAAAGATGGGCTACGCAATGTTTGTCCTCTTGCCTTAGTCATATTCGATGTGGATTATTTCAAGTTATACAATGATATGTATGGGCACTTAGACGGAGATAGCTGTCTATGGAAGGTAAGCAAAACCATCAATGAAGCGCTGCTACGACCCATGGATAAGTTGGTAAGGATCGGGGGAGAAGAGTTCTTGGTCATATTGCCTAACACTGATCTTGAAGGCGCAAAGTTGGTAACAGAGCGGTTACTTACGACTGTCTATGACCTCAACCTCCCCCACGCAGCTTCTGAATATGAACGCGTTACACTGAGTGCAGGGTTAGCGATTAAACAAGCGGACGACAATAAAACCATCGATTATGTCATGTTAGAAGCGGATAAAAATCTGTATTTGGCAAAGACAGGTGGTCGAAACCAATTGAAAATGCCCTCGCTAGCGAAAAGCTTATAAGTGACTAGCCAAGCTGATACCTTCCCACTGCTTTTGTATGTAAAAGCGTCTCTAGCAAATGCTCTTGAGTGATACCCAATTCATTCAGCTGTGCGAAAAACAACTGTATAGTGGCGAGCGCATCATCTAAAGCATTATGAGCAGGGAACACGGGTAAATCTAAACGCTGTCGGCACACTGTAAGTGTTGCACTGTTGTTCGGTAGCACCTGATGCTGCTTGTTTAATTGGTACAAAGCCAATTGGAGGGTATCGATATACATGATCTCTATTTGAGGAAGCTGGCATTGCTTAAACGCAGAATTTAGCGCCATAAGGTCGAGTCGGGCATTGTGAAATAATAAAATGTTTTCCTTGAATAGCGACGATATCGCGGTCAATGCTTCTGCTATGTCTTCACCTTGTGCCAGAATATCTTGCGTTAGTCCATGGATCACTGGGCTTTGCCCCAAGTCCCCGTTTGTTTTGATAATGTGATAGCCGCTCGAAGAAAGGGCCATACGCCCGGCTCTACCCACCACATAACCCATTGACGTAATTTGTGACTTGTCTGCATCTAACGAAGTGAGCTCCAAATCTAACGCTACAAACGTGGTATCGCAAAGACGCCTATCGCGTAGATAGCGTCTAAATTTATTTCTCTTAAAAAGAAATGAACTACAAGCATGTATAAATTTTTTCATCATAGCGGCTAACTTACACCGCCAGAAAATTTCATCACCATGGCTTGATTAGTACGATCAATCGCTTTAAATGCGGCTTTTAACTGATGCTTTTCTATCGAAGATAGCATTGATACGGATACTCTGTTGTCCGTAACTTTGTTTTCTAACTGATGACGCCAGCGCAAACGATTTAAGAAAAGCCAAATATCTCTGAGGTTAGCCGCATCTCGCTTAGAAAGCTGAGAGCTTGAAGAAAGCGCGTCTAAGCGAGCGAGTGTATTGGGAAGCAATATACCGTCTGCAAGCGCATAAATACGGGCAATATTATTAATGAGTGCAACTGCTCGAGTTTTAAGATCAATAACGTCCTTTTCCTTGCGTTTGTCGTTTTTAGCTTTTTCATAAATAAACTTTTGAAACATCGATAGAGGAACCGATATTTCATTACTGTGCCTAGCTAAGGCCGCTAAAAACATATTTTGCTGCATTAAAGGGGCTCTGCGCTTTTGTAGCTGTTTAAATAGACTGACATCACCTGCTGCACATCGCACATCAAGAAAAATATTAAAATGCATAATGGCATCTTTTGTAGGCGCATTAACCCATTGCTTCGCCTCTTCCACTGCCTCATCTAGCGATAAGCGAAGCGTGGGGTTACTGGCCATAATATTACCATCACATAATTTTATACCGCATTTCGCAAGCCCGTTGCAGACATACTCTGCCATAGCAGCAAAGTAGTCTGCTTGCGACTCTGTGGGGCGATTTGCGAGCAACAGTCCATTGTCTTGATCAGACCCCATAGTCTGATCTTCCCGGGCTTGAGAACCATAAACCAGCCACGAAAACATCATGGGTGCTTTGCCGTGGACCTGCTGAAAAAAACCGATCAACTTTCTGGTCATGATGTCTGTTGCCTGAGACAAAATTTTTCCCGCAATGTCATAATCGCCGGCTTTTTTTGCATGCGCCGAAAAATAGTGAGGAAGCTGCCAAGATAAACGAGTTAATTCATATAAATTCTCTGCTTTGCTCAGTTCGCCGATAATAAAAAGAACGTTTCCTCGTTGGTGGCGAATAATGTCACTTGCCGTAACCATACCTAATGGCACAAGCGACTGATGATCAATGACGGGTAAATGATGAATATTACGTTCAGTCATTAACGCTAACGCATCGAATAATGTTCTGTTTCCCATTATTTGGGCAGGGTTAGGCGTCATTATGTGGTCAACCGACAACGACGTATCTAATGACGTGGCAACCACTCTTGATCTAAGATCCCGATCGGTCACAATGCCGATAAGTTTGTCTTCTTTAGTCACCAGTAAGGATGAAACTTTCTGCTCTGTCATCAGCTGAGCAGCCGCTGATATTGACGTTATTTCCTCCACCGAAACGGGCGATTTTTCGATAACATCTGAAAGACCTTTATACAACCACATGGAATTGGTATCAGATATCGCATAATTTTGCAGGGCATTATTTCGAAGTCCATCAAAGAAATGGCGTATCGCGGTATCTTCAAATAATGGCTCAATCACGGCAGCATCAAAACGATAAACTAACCCCGGACTATCCACGCTAATATTTAAGGAAAATGGACGTTTTTCCATGATGCTAGCATAGCCGAAGTAATCCCCTTCACTTAAATGACGTAGGGGCGCATCTGAATCTTGCACAGAAAATTGACCACTTTGAATTAAGAAAAGCGCCGGAGCACCTTGCTGAAGTTCAGCAACAATATCAGCCGTCACGTAGATTAAATCTGCGTGTTTAACTAATTGCAGCTTCTGTTCGCTATCGAGGGTATCAAGCGGCGCCGACGTATTCAGAAAGTCTTCAACTTGTTTAGCCATTGCAGTCATAGAAATCGTCCAGTGATAGGGTTTGTTCGCCTTCGCTGTGTAAATTTTAGCCCACATACACAACAAAAATGAGCTCGTCCCTCAAAAAAAAGAAAAAACAAAAGAAAAAACCAACCTATTCACGTTCGCCAATAGGTTGGTTTCATTTTGCTATCGCCTATCTTTAGGCTGTATCAGGTTAGTGAGCTGATGCTTCACCTGCACCTTTTGGATACCGAATGCTTTCTACTAGCTCTTGAATTTCTTCAGGCGCTTCATCGGTAGCTTTGAACACTAGGAAAGCCACGATAAAGTTAACCATCATACCTAGCGTTCCGATGCCTTCTGGCGAAATACCGAACCACCAGTTGTCAGGGGTGTTAGCTGCAGGGTTTACAAACTTGAAGTAAATGATGTAAGCCGCAGTAAACGCGATACCTGATATCATTCCCGCAATTGCACCTTTGTCGTTCATGCGCTTGCTGAAGATACCCATGATGATTGCTGGGAAGAAGCTCGATGCAGCCAAACCGAAGGCAAAGGCCACGACCTGCGCAACAAAGCCGGGCGGATTGATACCGAAGTAGCCTGCGATAACAATTGCAACCCCCGCCGCTAAACGTGCGTACATAAGCTCAGCTTTATCGGTAATATTTGGCATAAAGTTTCGTTTCAACAGATCGTGAGACACGGATGTTGAAATAACTAACAATAAGCCCGCAGAGGTAGACAAGGCTGCTGCCACACCACCCGCTGCCACGAGTGCAATTACCCAAGCTGGTAAGTTTGCAATTTCAGGGTTAGCCAATACCATGATGTCGCGGTCAACTTTCATTTCGTTGCGCTCATCACCCGAATAGAACATCTTGCCGTCGCCATTTTTATCTTCATAAACGATAAGGCCGGTTTGTTCCCAATTTTTAATCCACGACGGCGCTTCTTCATAGCTTGTGCCTGTCATCTCTGGGCCATTGATGGTTTCAATCATATTTACGCGAGCAAATGCAGCAAGAGAAGGTGCTGTTGTATATAAGATTGCAATGAACGCCAGTGCATAACCTGCTGATTTACGCGCATCATGTACCTTAGGTACGGTAAAGAAGCGAACGATTACGTGAGGAAGACCCGCTGTACCCACCATTAGTGCAAAGGTAATGAAGAATACGTCTATGGTACTTTTGGTGCCCGATGTGTATTCGTTAAATCCGAGTTCGACGGATAAATTATCGAGTTTTTGCAGCAGGTGCATCCCCGACCCGTCGGCGAGCGTTGCTCCAAAGCCTGTTTGCGGCAGGATGTGACCTGTGACCATCATTGATATAAATACCGCTGGTACGATATAGGCAAATATCATTACGCAATACTGCGCTACTTGTGTATAGGTAATACCTTTCATGCCACCAAGCACTGTGTAGAAGAACACAATAACCATACCGATGACTACGCCGGTTACAATATCTACTTCTAAGAAGCGGCTGAATACTACGCCCACGCCACGCATTTGGCCGGCAACATAGGTGAAGCAAACAAAAATTGCACAGAATACGGCAACCGTACGTGCAGTTTGAGAGTAGTAACGATCGCCGATGAAATCAGGCACCGTGAATTTGCCGAATTTACGCAAGTAAGGCGCTAAGCACAAGGCTAACAAGACGTAACCGCCAGTCCACCCCATTAGGTAAACCGCGCCGTCATACCCCATAAAAGAGATGAGACCTGCCATCGAAATAAACGATGCAGCCGACATCCAGTCAGCGGCAGTAGCCATACCATTCATGACCGGAGGCACACCGCCACCAGCGACGTAGAAGTCATTGGTTGACCCTGCACGAGCCCAAATTGCAATTGCGATATATAGCGCAAATGATGCGCCAACGATAATAAACGTTAATGTTTGAACGTCCATGATTTACTCCTCATCTACGCCGTAGCGTTTATCCATGGCGTTCATCTTCGCCATATAGACAAAGATCAATGCAACAAATACATAAATTGAGCCCTGTTGTGCAAACCAGAAGCCTAATTTAAAGCCAAAAAATTGGATTTCATTTAAGATATCGACAAAAATAATGCCGGCGCCGAATGATACGATAAACCAAACGACTAACAGCTTAGCGAGTAGAGCGAGGTTTTCGCTCCAATACGCTTTCTTGTCCTCTTCGTTTCTAAATGCCATTGTTTCACCCTCACATCAGGTTAATTGATTGTTATGTTTTTACATATTCCTAACGCCCGGCTTTGTTAACGTTATTGCTGCTTAATTGGTAACTGACTAAAGACAACCACCAGCAGCAAAGTCAAGCACTTAGGAGCTTGCGTATTACTCTAGACCTGGAAGGTGAAATTCAAAATGAGACCATGGTCGTAGGTAGACTATGGTCGAAATGATTATAATAACAACAAAGTTGTTAAAACCCCGTTAAAGGAATCTTATGGTTTTTGGTTGGGTCACACTTGCAGTTTTGTATCTCTTCTTGCTTTTTTCACTAGCAAGCTGGGGAGAAAAAAATTCGCCCACCGCGCGAGCGCTGACGTCTCACCCTGCGATTTATTCGTTAGCTCTTGCCATTTATTGTACCGCGTGGACATTCTTTGGCATGGTGGGCCAAGCAAGCAGAGACACATGGATTTATCTTCCGATCATGCTGGGGCCTATCTTGGTTTACGTGTTAGGTTACAAGTTTATTTATAAACTTACGTTCGTTAGCAAAAAGCAGCACATTACCACCATTTCTGATTTTATCGCTTCGCGCTACGGTAAGCGTCAGACTGTTGCGCTAGTTGTTACACTTATCGCGCTACTTGCCACTATTCCCTATATTGCACTTCAGTTAAAAGCCGTAGGCGCCACCTTCCAATTGCTGACACAACAACCTAACAGCAACGGCATCATTATTGCCGCAACGGGCTTTATCGCAGCCTTCGCCATTTATTTTGGTACACGGCAAACTGATGTAACGGAGTACCGTCGAGGTTTAATGCTGGCTATTGCTTTTGAATCGACAATAAAATTACTGGCATTGGTTCTTGTTGCAATCATTGGTTACAGCGCGTGGAAACGCACTCAAACTGGGCCATTTTTTGAAAGCTTCACTAACGAAATCGCGTTAGCCCAATTTGGTTCGTTTAGCTTTATCGCACAGACCATCATGGCAGCAGCAGCTATTGTCTGCTTACCAAGACAATTTCACGTGGCAATCATCGATAACTTGAGCTTGGGGCACCTACGAACCGCGCGCTGGCTCTTCCCGTTATACCTTGCGGTGATCTCCGCAGTGATCCCTATCATCGCCATTGCCGGTAAATCGATATTCGCAGGACAAGGCATAGAGCCCGACTCTTATGTGTTGTCGTTGGCGATGTTTTCAGAATCAACCCTGCTCCAAGTTATTGTATTTGTAGGTGGCCTTTCTGCAGCGACGGCCATGATCATCGTAGCAACACTAACCCTTAGTACTATGCTGACCAACGATGTCATCCTTCCTCGCATTTTGGCGTTCACGGGAAATACCGACGACAAGAAAGACGTATCGAAAAAAATTCGCTTAATCCGACGGATTGTCATTGCCTTTATTCTGCTGATGGCATTTTTGTACCATCAACAAATGACGAGCAGTCGCTCTCTTCACTCCATCGGACTAATTGCGTTCTCCCTGGTTATTCAACTGATGCCTGCCATTGTTGGCGGACTTTACTGGAAGCGAGCTCATGCACACGGAGTGTATGCTGGTCTGATGGTGGGCTTGGTCATCTGGGTGTTATGGCTAGTACTCCCAATTGTGAGTGAACAAGTCTCTCAGCTGGAACAAAATGAGCTAATTAGCCAAGGGGCAATGATTAGCTTAGCGGCAAACAGTTTTGTTTATATTCTTTTTTCACATTTCGCGCCTCAGCGTCTCATCGACCGCATACAGGCCGAAGCCTTTGTTTCTCCGGCCATCTCTGGAAACAACACCGTAAAAACGCAAACTATTAGTGTCACCGTATCCGATCTTGTCACCTTGCTTACAACCTTTATGGGTACAGGTCGTTGTAAACAATTGCTTGGACAATATCAGCAGTTAAATCACTGCAATCTCGACCACGACAGTACACCTGACGAGTCATTTTTATCTTTTTGTGAGCGGGCTCTCGGTGGAGTGATAGGCGCATCGAGCGCCAAAGTGCTGCTAGACAGTGCATTGCGCGGTAAAAAAATGGATTTTACAGAAGTTATTAACTTCTTTGACGATACCACTCAAGCCATGCAATTTAACATGACCGCGCTATTAACTTCGCTTGAGAATATGGATCAAGGCATTAGCGTTGTAGATAAGCATCTCAATCTGGTGGCTTGGAATAAACGATACGCGAACCTTTATCCCTACCCTGATAACCTGCTGGCTGTCGGTACGCCTATCGAAAAACTCATACGATACAATGCATCTCAGGGGGAGTTTGGTACCGATAATGTCGATGGAGAAGTGGAAAAGCGCCTTAGCCATTTAAGGTCAGGCATGCCCCACCGCTTTACTCGCCAGCGTAAAGACGGCCGCGTTATCGAAATGGTGGGCAACCCTCTACCCGGGGGAGGCTTTGTAACAAGCTTCAACGATATAACCGGCCACGTAGAAATTCAGCAGGCACTTGAAGAATCGAACATTGACCTTGAGGCCAGAATTAAAAAACGTACAGAAGAAGTGCATTCAATAAACGCCGAACTGCGTCTTGAAATTGAACGACGCTCAGAAGCTGAGAAGGAACTAATAAGAGCGCGAAAAGCAGCTGAAGACGCTAATGCAAGTAAAACCCGCTTTCTTGCTCTGGCCAGTCACGATGTACTGCAACCGCTAAACGCTGCCAAGCTTTATGTCAGCGCTTTGGAAGAACAAGAACTTTCAGAGTCAGCCCACGCCATTATTCAAAAGTTGGGGCATAGCGTAACCTCTAGCGAAACCCTTATTGGCACACTGTTAGATATTGCACGCTTAGACCAGGGTGAAATGAAACCTGACTTAGAGTCTATCGATGTTCGCACTCTTCTTTCTCCTCTCGTGGACGAAATGGCCATGAGAGCAAAAGAAAAAGGGCTGGGATTTAAAGCCATTATTCGCTCATGCTGGGTCAGAGCAGATAAGACTTACCTTTACCGAATTACGCAAAACTTGCTTTCAAATGCTGTGAAATATACAGAAAGTGGAAGAGTATTATTTGTCGTCAAACCGATTAGCAATACCGTTCATTTCAAAATTCTCGACACTGGAATTGGTATATCCAACGATAAAAAAGACAGTATTTTCGGAGACTTTTTCCGCGCTAACGAGAGCAAAGAACACGGCATTGGGCTCGGGTTAGGCGTAGTACGCCGGTTAAGTTTACAGCTAGATAGCGACATACGGGTAAGGTCGCAGATAGGTAAAGGCAGTTGCTTTACGTTTTCTCTTGCGAAAGCCGAATCTAAAGTGGTGTCTAGCGAGACAACCAAGCCTCGCTCCACGACATTTACCGGCATGGATGTTCTTTGTGTGGACGACCAAAGGGAAAACCTGGACGCAATGCAAACGCTACTACAAAAATGGGGAATTAATGTTGTGCTTGCAAATAACTGGGATGATGCCCTTAAAATATGTGAGACCATTCAGCCCCAAATTCTCCTAATGGATTACCAACTCAGTCACGATAGCGAGAAAAATGGGCTAGCACTTATCGAAGAGATTAGACATCGGTTAAATGTAGTAATGCCAGCAGCGTTAATCACAGCAACACCAGATGAAAGCTTGGTAACCCAATGCAAAGCACAGGGAGTTAATTTTTTAGCTAAACCCCTTAAACCGGCAAAACTACGGGCTCTGCTTCAAAGTATGACCCGCTATATCAGAGAAGCAAAAAACGTGTAGCTCTGCCTTGTTACGCTAACTTTGTATTAGGAAAGCCCTAAACCGACTATAGCAACTCTTCATGAGGCTTGCTGTCGTCGGTTTTCGTAACGGATGACTCAACATTCGGCTTAGCCACCACTTTTCCCATTGCGCCCCATTTTTGTTTAGGGTTGAGTAACACCGGCCGGGTGAGAATTAAGTTGTTGGGGTACATCAACGTTTCGCGGTCAGCGGTAACTAATCGGGTGCTGAACGGCCCTAAATCGGCGATTACGCCCTCAATATAGTTATCGCCATCGAGAATACGCACGTAGTTGCCCCTGCGATAGGCAACGTTAGTCAGTAAAATAAAATACGCAGTGATATTGCTGATAAGCGACCAGCTTGCAAAGAGTGCGACGCCTGTTACGGTAATAATAGACGTTGAGAGCACCAATAAACCTGAGAAATCAATACCCCATGCAAGCAGCAACAGGGCAACAGTAACAGTGGCCACAATCACGCGTGCGGCGAATAGCCCCTTTAGCGCACTACTAGACTTCAGCTTAGATTTTTCGATATTGGTTTCTAATTTTGGCAGAAGCTTGCGAGACATCGCTAAATAAAATAGTAAAGCCAGACCACTCCACACGACATTTGACTGGTACTGAATCAACCACGCCAAAAACGCATGCCACCATTCATTCATCAACCTAAACCCTCTCTCATTTTTAATTCTAGCAAACTAAATTTTCAGACCTTTACGACCTGTGTTCCTGCGCCCTACCATGCTAACGTGAATAAAAGGCGAGTTCATGCATTAAAAGCAATCGCCACAACAAGAAATATTCGTAAGACTCTCTTTACCACATACATTAGTATGCGCGCAAAAATGACTTGTCTAATTCAAATTCGCGTTCTAACGTGTTAAAAGACATGTCGATTAGACGACAAACAAAACACAAACTACAGGCTTTTTATAATGCGCATTGCAATACTTTCCAGAAATCCTCGTCTTTACTCTACTTCACGCTTAGTCGAAGCTGGTCAGGCTCGCGGGCACGAGGTTGACGTCATCGACACCATGCATTGCTACATGGATATCACAAGTGCGCGACCGTCTGTACGATACCATGGGAAAAAACTTCCTTATTACGACGCCGTTATTCCTCGAATCGGCGCTTCTGTGAGTTTTTACGGCACCTCAGTCGTGCGTCAGTTTGAAATGATGGGCACTTACAGCCTGAACGAGTCAGTCGCGATTAGTCGCTCACGAGACAAGCTTCGCTCGCTGCAGCTTCTTTCACGCAAAGGCATTGGCATGCCGAGAACGGGTTTTGCCCACCACCCTGACAAAATTGATGATGTCATCAAAACTGTTGGTGGTGCCCCTGTAGTGATAAAGCTTCTTGAAGGCACCCAAGGTATCGGCGTTGTACTTGCTGATACACAAAAAGCTGCTGAGTCTATTATTGAAGCCTTTATGGGGCTAAACGCCAGCATATTGGTACAAGAATTTATAAAAGAAGCGGGCGGCGCAGATATTCGTTGTTTCGTAGTGGGCGGGAAAGTGGTTGCCGCTATGAAACGCCAAGCAGCACCGGGTGAATTCCGTTCTAACCTTCATCGCGGTGGGCAGGCAAGCTTAGTACGTCTAAGTCCTGCTGAACGCAAAACGGCTGTAGATGCGGCTAAGACCATGGGGCTCAACTGTTGTGGTGTAGATATCTTGCGGTCAAATAACGGGCCAGTGGTAATGGAAGTGAATTCCTCTCCTGGCTTAGAAGGTATCGAGAAAGCAACCAACAAAGACGTAGCAAGTATGATCATTGAGTTTATCGAAAAAAGCGCTGAGCCGCATAAAACGAAAACCCGTGGCAGAGGCTAGCCTCTAAATTTTTGCTGTAAAAACAAGATATGGGAAACGTTAGTGGTAAATGATGTTTTAACAATTGGGGGTCAAACCATTGCCCCTGGCGAAACAAAGAAGATTGAGTTGGAAATGCCGCCGTTGTACACGGCGACCAATATGAGCATTCCCGTTTATGTGAAAAGAGGTAAGCGCCCTGGTCCAGTTATGTTTGTCAGCGCTGCCATTCACGGTGATGAACTCAACGGCATCGAAATTGTGGGACGACTAATCCGCTCAAAAGCTATAGAGCGTTTAAGAGGAACCCTTATCGCGGTGCCAATGGTGAACGTATACGGCGTACTCAACCAATCTCGTTATTTACCTGACCGACGAGATCTAAATCGCAGTTTTCCAGGCAGCAAAAAAGGCTCTTTAGCAGGACGATTAGCGAATTTATTTTTTAAAGAAGTCGTAAGTAAATGTGATGTGGGCATTGATTTGCACACCGGTGCTATACATCGAAGCAATCTGCCTCAGATTCGTGCAGATTTAGACGACGCAGATGTCCTAGAAATGGCCAAAGCATTTGGTGTTCCCGTACTTTTGAATGCAGAATTACGGGATGGATCTTTACGCGAAGCGGCAAGTGAAAGTGGCGTTAAAATATTGCTCTATGAAGCCGGGCAAGCGCTGCGCTATGATGAGTTTTCTATTCGTGCGGGCGTAAGGGGTATTATAAACACCATGCGCCACTTGGGCATGCTCAATAAAAGCCGGAGTAAAGGCCATAACATTGAGCGGTTTATCGCCAGACAAAGTGGTTGGGTAAGAGCGCCAGAAAGCGGCTTTGTTACCCATTTAGCTCAGCTGGGTGATCACGTAGAGAAAGGTGACAAACTTGCAATTATTGCAGACCCATTCGGTAACTATTTAGATAGTTTAGAGAGCCCTGCAGAGGGCGTGGTAATTGGCAAACAAAATATTCCGCTAACGCAAGAAGGCGAGGCGGTTTACCACATTGCATACTTCTCAGAGCCAGATACGGTTGCAGAACATGTGGAACTACTACAGGATAATTTATTGCCACCAGAGCAGGCTCCTATTTTATAAAATTGGTAGATAAACTGATGAACAAAAAGAAAATTGTCGGTGCAGTAGAGCTGTGCGATTTACCCAAGCTTGCGATTACTGATTTAAATGTGCGTGTAGATACAGGGGCCGCAACCTCTTCGCTACACGTAGACAATATCGAAGAATTTGAGCAAGACGGCGAGCTGTGGATTAAATTTGATATCCACCCTGATATTCATAACGTTGAGCGTGTTGTGCGAAGAGAAGCCCGTGTAGAAGGCCAAAAGCGAGTAAAAAGCTCAACCGCTACACGAGAGAGGCGATATGTGATAATTACGCCTATAATAATGGACGGATATCAGTGGGATATTCAGTTAACCCTCACTGACCGCTCGGAAATGACCTATCTTATGTTACTGGGTCGCGAGGCAATGAGCGGGCAATTTATTGTAGACCCCGAATATGATTTTCTGCTTACGGGGAAGGATTAAAAGTCATCAGCCAGGTCAAAGGTAATGATGAAGCCTCTCTTAACAAGGCGTGCGCTGACCGCATGAGATAACACATATGGACGTTAGGGCAATAATTTTAGGTATAGTGTTACCACTGCTAAGTGCATGCGTGCTTTTTGGTGCTCAAGCGACAGAGCCAGCATTCAATAAAGTAAATAACGACTTACCCCATACCCTAATTCGTTTGCCTAATGTTCACCCTGGAAGAGACAGTGTATATGCATACGCTAAAACGCTGCTAACTGAAGCGCTTCTGGTTACAGAACCTCAATACGGTACTTTCGAGATTATGGTTAGTGGTCAAGAGTCGGCGCAAGAACGCCAATTACGTAACCTTGAACACAACCTGTTAGATGTGACTTGGAGCGTAACGTCAACGGAAAGAGAGCGCCAGTTTCTTCCTGTCCGCATACCAATAATGGCCGGGCTATTCGGGAAGCGTGCGCTTTTTGTAAAAGAGGGAGATGAGCGCCTTAAATACGTCAAAACCTTGAAAGAGCTCAAATCGTTCAGAACAGTTCTTGGCTACGACTGGCCTGATACAAAAATCTTTCGCGCTAATGACCTGCCGGTTTTAGAAACGACCTACCGCGCTTCCTTTCGTATTGTCTCTGAAGGATTTGCCGACATCTTTCCGCGCAGTGTAATGGAAATTAGAGAAGAGTTTGAAGATGAAAAGCTAACTCGAGGGCTTGCCATAGATGACAACCTTATTATTTCCTATCCGAGCCCTATTTTCTTCTTTGTAAGAAGCGACAATCACGCGTTAGCTAACCGAATTGCTGAGGGCTTGCTTATCATGTTTGATTCAGGAAGGTTTCAGGAACTTCTGCTCTCTCAGGATAATTTTCGACACGGTATGTCGATGCTCAAAGGTCGCACTGAACTAAAAATTCAAAACCCGCTGTTAAGCGAACCCAGTCGAATTGCCCTTGAAAAATTTCTTCCAGAGTTTACTGCGACCAAAACAATTCAACAGTTCAACGCTAGTGAGTCGGTGGCTCCAATTCAAGCTGAGAAGCGATTAGGACAGCCTGAGTCCGGTTATTAATACCAAGCTTTTTGAAGATGGCAGTTACATGCGCTTTCACTGTTGCTTCGGCTATATCTAAATTGAAGCCTATTTGTTTATTTAACAGTCCGTCTCGCATGTAGCATAAAACTTTGTATTGAGAAGGCGTTAGTGACGCTACTTTATCTGCAAGCTCAGAGAACGCTTCATCAACTTCATCGACATTTTCGCTGAGATTATCAGGTAGCCAAACATCACCATCTAAAATCGCCTCTACGGCATTCGCAATATCCTGGGCACTCGCGGTTTTAGGAATAAAGCCGAGCGCGCCAACGCTAATAATCTTTGAAATCAGTGTAGCGTCTTCTGTACCCGACACTACAGCAACAGGAACATCAGGGAAAAGCTTGCGAATATGCAGAAGACCAAACAGGTCATTACTGCCCGGCATATGCAAGTCTAAAAGTAATAAGTCGATATCCTCGTTATTGAGAATATCGACAGTAGTAGGTAAATCGCCAGCCTCTTTAAGCGTCAAGGCTGGCAGAGACAAGGACAAAGCGCCTCTCAGTGCATCGCGATACAGCGGATGATCATCAGCGATCAGAAGAGTTATCATTGTCTATGCCCTTAATGCTTACTTATTTAGACGTTCCTCTATCAGTGTATCAACAACCGACGGATCCGCCAATGTAGATGTATCGCCTAATTGCTCATGTTCATTAGCAGCAATCTTACGTAAGATTCGGCGCATGATTTTACCCGAGCGAGTCTTGGGCAAACCATTAGACCACTGGATCATGTCAGGGGTAGCAATAGGGCTTAACTCTTGGCGTACCCAGGCTTTGAGCTCTTTGGTTAGTGCTTCGTCAGCCTCAACACCTTCATTAGGCGTAACGTAAACGTAAATCCCCTGCCCTTTGATATCATGAGGGTACCCGACTACTGCCGCTTCAGCGACTTTAGGATGGGCGACCAGCGCACTTTCAATTTCAGCGGTACCTAAGCGATGCCCTGATACGTTCAGTACATCATCTACACGTCCTGTGATCCAATAGTAACCGTCTTCATCACAGCGCGCGCCGTCACCGGTAAAATAAACGCCTTTGTATGCACTGAAGTAAGTGTTTATAAAGCGCTGATGATCACCATAGACGGTACGAGCCTGGCTTGGCCAGCTGTCTTTTATAACTAGATTGCCCTCAGCTGCACCTTCCAATTCATTGCCATCGGCATCAAATAAGGCAGGCTGAATACCGAAAAATGGTCGACTTGCTGACCCTGGTTTTAACTCCGTAGCTCCCGGCAGAGGTAAAATCATATGACCACCCGTTTCGGTTTGCCACCAAGTATCTATGATAGGGCAACGTCCCTTACCAATGACACGATGATACCACTCCCACGCCTCTGGATTAATTGGCTCACCGACGGTACCGAGTAAACGAAGGGAAGACAAATCACACCCTTCTGCTGGCACATCACCATGAGCCATGAGCGCGCGAATTGCCGTTGGGGCGGTATAAAGGCTGTTTACTTTATATTTTTCAACGACCTGCGCAATACGTTTTACATCAGGATAGGTAGGAACCCCTTCAAAAAATACTTGAGATGCAGCGTTAACCATAGGTCCATAAACCATATAGCTATGACCTGTGATCCAGCCCACATCAGCGGTACACCAATAAATATCATCATCTTTATAATCGAATGCATATTTAAATGTCATTGCAGAATAAAGCAGGTAGCCACCGGTTGTATGAACAACGCCTTTAGGTGTGCCCGTAGAGCCTGACGTGTAAAGAATGAATAGTGGGTCCTCGGCGTTCATCACTTCAGGTTCACACTGACCTGACATATCCTCGATGGCGTCATGCCACCATACATCATGCTCTTCGTTCCAATCGATATCGCCACCCGTTAGCTTGTGAACAACGACATGACTAATGGAAGGACACGCGCCGTTTGCCAAGGCTTTATCAACATTCGCTTTTAATGGAATGCTTCTGCCCGCACGACGACCTTCATCGGCAGTAATAACAACTTTAGCGCTGCTGTCGTTAATGCGATCAGCAATTGCATTTGGTGAGAAACCACCAAATATGACCGAATGCACAGCGCCGATTCGGGCACACGCCAGCATAGCGTACGCCGCCTCTGGTACCATCGGCATGTAAATAGCGACGCGATCACCCTTTTCAACACCCATTCCTTTAAGCGCGTTAGCTAATTTACACACTTCATAATGCACTTGTTGATAAGTGATATCTTGACTATCTTCTGGAGAGTCGCCTTCCCAATGGAAGGCGACTTTAGTGGCGTTCTTAGCCAAGTGGCGGTCGATGCAGTTGTAACTAGCGTTTAGTTCACCATCCTCAAACCACTTTATTGAGACATCATTCTCGCCGAAAAACGTGTTTTTGATCTTCGTAGGTTTTTGATACCACTCAAGAATAGACGAATGTTCCGCCCAAAACGCTTCCGGCGCTTCTACTGACTGCTTATACATCGCGTCATATTGCGATGCATTGAGGTGGGTAGACTGAAGAATGTTCTCAGGTACAGGATAAGTCTTGCTGGCGCTCATAAGGATTGCCTCCAATATCAATAATGTAAAATTCTTGTTTTATGATGAAACACTCTAGCCATTCAAGCACAAAGCAAAATGAGACTTTGGTCTTAGCAACACCCTACTTAGGTGCTAAGCGTCAAGTATTACGGAAAAGTATTACGACTATGGTCTTATGCGACCATAGGCGTATTTAATTTTGCGATAATACGTACACAATCAGTGATGTTAACGTTGAATTTACATTTATTTAACCACTTTTGGAACAGACACGATGAAAGCTAAAATAAAAAATACGGCGACGGCGGTAGCGCTGTGCCTAGCAGCATCAAGCGGTGCAGCACAAGCAGCAACGATCGGCGATACAAGTGTGAAATTCACAGGCTATGTCAAAGTTGACGCCATGGTCAGTGACTACTCAGACGGCACCATTGCTTCGGGTAGCGTTGGCCGAGACTTTTACATCCCTTCACTAACTCCTGTTGGTGGCGTTGACGAAGACCCACAATTTGATGCACATATTCGGACTTCACGATTCCGTTTCGCAACGTCTACGCCGACAGAAGAAGGCGATACGATAAACGGTGTGTTTGAACTTGATTTTGTTGTTACCAGTGGTGGTGATGAGCGTATTAGTAACTCTTACGTACCACGTGTTCGCCACGCCTATATAACGTACAAAAACTGGTTGGTAGGCCAAACCTGGACCACGTTTATGGATGTAGGTGCCCTGCCAGAATCGCTCGACTTTATTGGTACAACTGACGGCATAACGTTCGGACGCCAAGTCATGCTGAGATATACCAACGGCGGGCTCCAAATTGCGCTAGAAAACCCGGAATCTACCATAACGCCATTTGGTGGAGGCGGCCGTATCACCAGTGACGACAACGCAATTCCAGACTTAATCGCGGCATATACGTCAAAACAGGACTGGGGTTA
The DNA here is from genome assembly GCF_009811475.1 of Alteromonas sp. KUL150. Lineage (NCBI taxonomy): Bacteria > Pseudomonadati > Pseudomonadota > Gammaproteobacteria > Alteromonadales > Alteromonadaceae > Alteromonas > Alteromonas sp. KUL150. The sequence continues at coordinate 9,208 of NZ_BLIJ01000077.1, read as the reverse complement.
TGTAAAGGTTGCGGGCTTGGTTAGACAGCTTTCCTATGACAATGCCGCTGGCATTGATGCTGACGAAACCAGCTTTGGTGTGTCAGTGACGGGTAAATACAACCTGTCGAACGGCGATGATATCCGTTTTACATTCAATACCGGTAGCGGTCTTGGCCGATATTCAGCTCTAAATGCGGTAAATGGCGCAGTTCTTAACGAAAGCGGTGACCTCGAAGCTATTGACTCAACAGGCTACGGCATTGCATATCGCCACAAGTGGAGCGATAAGGCGCGCAGTAGCATTATGTTCTCGGCCTTTGAAGCTGACAATGATGTATCGCTAACTGGCTTGGCTACCACCGAAAGCACATATAGCACCCGTGTGAACTACCTATATTCGCCAACTAAGGCATTGACGGTAGGTGCCGAATACGCTTTCGCAAAACGAGAAGTTGAATCAGGCCTTGAAGGCGACATGAACCGCTTCCAAGTCTCAGCGAAATACGCGTTCTAAGAAAATGTAAGATGTGACAAAAAAACCGGGGCTTCTTCATTAAGAAGCCCCGGTTTTATTTATCTGATAAGTAAAAAGCTATGCCCTGCCACTCAGAAAACCCGCTTTTAGGGGCCTAAATAGTCGTAAAGATAATACCCAAAGGAACGACGAAGAAAAGTCCACCGACATAGGCCGCACCATACACTTTCCTTTCCGCTGCCAGAACTGATAGCTGATACGACAAGTTAATAGGGATATTTCGCAGAACAGGGATACCGTAAATAAGCGTTACGCCAATTACATTATAAATAAGATGTACCAGCGCAATTTGCAAAGCGAACCCACTATTTACACCCACTACTCCTAAAGCAGCAATTAACGCAGTGATACACGTTCCGATATTAGCCCCCAGGGTAAAAGGATATATCTCACGGGCTTTCAAAACGCCCGCACCAACCAGAGGCACCATGAGCGACGTGGTGGTAGATGATGACTGAACCAAAACCGTCATCAGAGCGCCGGATGTAATACCTGATATGGGGCCTTGCCCAATGCTTTTATGTAATAGATCCTTAGCTTTGCCGACCATAAGCGATTTCATGATCTTGCCCATGTAGGTAATTGAAACCATGATAAGTGCAATACCCAAAAGGATTTTAACAATGCCCGGATAAACCGACGGCAAAAACTGGAGTGATTGAGAAACTAAATCTGTTACGGGCTGTGTGGCTGCCTTTATGGGATTAAACCCACTTACTCCTAACGCTTCCCCGGTGTGAATAAGCGCTACAATTTGGCCACTTAGATACTCTAGAATGCCAAACGCCATCTCAAGCGGGAGAAATATGAGCACCGATAAAACATTGAAAAAATCGTGGATGGTAGCGGCATTAAAAGCCCGCTGAAACTCTTCTTTTTTTGCAACGTGCCCAAGGCTTACCAGTGTATTCGTGATGCTGGTTCCGATATTTGCGCCCATCATCATGGGCACGGCAATGGTAATAGGAAGTCCACCAGCAACCATTCCAACAATAATCGAAGTAACCGTGCTTGAAGACTGAATTAAAGCGGTAGACACCATGCCGATAATCAAGCCCATGATAGGGTTAGACGCGAAGTTGAAAAGCTCTCGCGCTTGCTCGCCAGCCGCATATTTAAAACCGCTGCCAATCATACTTACGGCAAGTAGCATGACATAAACAAGTAAAATAAGAAGAAGCCATCGTTGCCAGTTGTTGTTTTTTTCTACTGAACTGGCGGAAATTATTTGTGGGTCAATCATTTAATAATGGTTACAAGTTATGACAGAAAAACCCATAGTATTACCAACGTGTGACACAAAAATGACGGGTAACGCCCGCCACTTTTGCGAAAATGTTGGCTTGAAAGATTCGAGCCCTTCAACTTGCACTATGTCATTTTTAGCGGCCTTGCACCACGTAGACAAAAAGGATGAAGCCCGAAACTTATGCGGGCCTAAAAGCCCATAGGATATTGACGCAGTACGTCGTGAGTAGCCTTCAACGTCTCTTGAGACAAATCCATATCAAACGCTTCTATATTTTCTTTCAACTGAGGCATTGTCGTTGCCCCTATGATAGTAGAAGTAACACCGGGTACTTGTTTACACCAGGCTAAAGCAAGTTGAGAGGGCGTCACGCCAGCTTTTTGAGCAATTTTTATGTATTCAGCAGTGGCAGCTTGCGCAGGCGGTTTATCTCTGAATAATCCCATACGTTGAGCTAATGTCCATCTGCTCCCTTCCGGGCGCGCACCGTCTTGATATTTACCACTTAGCATACCCGTGGCCAGTGGCGACCATGGTAAATAAGCAATATTTTCAAGCTCACACATTTCAATGAGATACGGCCAATCCTTCGCGTGAAGTAGGCTGAACTCGTTTTGAATAGACACGGGCAGAGGCATATCAAGCTCTTTACAGAGTATAAGAAAAGCGTGAATTCCCCAAGGCGTATCATCCGACAGCCCCCAGTGCCTAATTTTTCCTTCATCAAGGGCGCGCTTGATCCCCATCAGGATATCTCGCATACCGTCGAGTTCTCTCTCACGATCGGTTTTTGTTGGGTTTGCGCCATCCGGCCAATGTTTACCAAAGTGAGGGGTAACTCTGTTAGGCCAGTGAAGTTGATAAACGTCTATATAATCTGTATTCAAACGTTCCAAAGAGTACGTTAACGCATTGGCAATCGCGCCAGAAGTAATTGGGCCCGCATTGCGAATATACTTAAGTCCGCTGCCGGCTATTTTAGTCATCAGTACGATATCTTTACGCTTAGACGCGTTGCGTGAAAGCCAATTTCCAATAACACGCTCTGTGTCGCCGTAGGTATCAACGTTTGGCGGTACTGGATACATTTCTGCGGTATCAATGAAATTCACGCCTTTATCTAACGCAAAGGCCAATTGCTCGTCAGCGTCTTGCTGAGTGTTTTGAATACCCCAAGTCATAGTGCCCAAACATATGTCTGACACTTGTAAATCGCTCGTTCCCAAACGGTTAAACTTCATTTTACTCATACCTTATAAATGCAATAGCGAACTGGTCGCTTGGTGCAACAAAGTCCCTACTAGGTGCTATGATGCTTTTTTATTGGCCAACTCGGCTTCAACACTGGCTAAACGCGCTTCAATATTTCGCTTTGACTCGACCATCTCGTTTGCCAGTTCAGCAAGTGATTTTAATTCTGCAAACCCTAACTTCCTGGTATCAATTTTTTGATATTGACGTTTGCAGCGATAAAAGAAAGTAAGAAAGTTAACAAAAGCCCGATGAAATGTCGCAAAACTCTTGATTAAAACCAGAATTAATACGACAGATGTGAGCGCGGCAATGCCTAAACCGTAGATACGTACTTGAGCTTCCTGTTGTTCAATAAGAGGTTGAAGCGCGCTATCAACACTTTTAAGTTGGTTCTCAACGTTGTGAGCGCTTTGTCTAAACTCACCGCGTAGCCCATCGTTATGAGTTAAACCAAACCTTAGGTAGTTGTTAACCAATGCCACAAGCGCAGACTGATATCGTTGAAGCGTCACATTCAAATTTTGATCATCGTCGAACATCGACACTAAGCGAGTGCTGAGCTCTTCAATTTCACGGGCATAAACCGCTTCTTGGGTTATTTGAAAGTTGCGAGTTGCTAGCTGCAAATCACCAAATAGCTCACGTGTTGGTGCTCGATTGACTTCAGTCTCAGATAATCGATTCTCTAGGTTGGTTATTTCGCTGCGAATACCACTATTTAACGTTAAGCCAATTTGGCGCTGCAGTGCTACGACCTCTTGAAACTTTTCTCGGTAGGTTTCTATGGAATTCGACAGGCTTTCCACATCTGTGATTGGTAGATCATACTGACTGAACATGGGCACCAAACTATCTAGCCGAGTATTGAATGAAACGGCTTGCTGAGAAAATTTTATAAAATAGGCTTCGTCTGACCTTAAGAGAAAGTCTTTTTCATGCCGGCGCATTTGAAGCAAGTCTTGTCCCATGCGTAAAAGCACGTCACGCTGCTGATTGAGGGTGATAAGTCGCTGTGTAAAATAATGCTGGCTAGCTACCAGCCCTCCCATGCCGATGACACAGATTAGCGTCATCAATACTAATCGAGATTTTATTGAATCGAACTTCACGGAGAAATCCTTATAAAAGGATACAAAATGCAAAATTTAGTTAAAACTAAACCCCAAATTTGCTACGGAAATAGCTCGTTAAATATAAGCATAAAACATGACGGTTTTAATTAAACCTTTGTAGAAATTAATAGTCATTTATGAAGGACTGCTGATTCCAAATTCTGGCAATCGTCAATAGGAACGCAATCCTTAAGGATTAGCGCATCTTGAGTAAATAGGCTAGCGGCAACGATGCCTAATTCGAATTGAGCTAAAATTAGCTCTCTTATAGGCGCTTAGAGCTGCACGCCTACATGAAGGTTGCTAAGAGGTTTAGGGGCTTTTACTTCCACACATACTTGATCACCATAATAATTATCAGTGTAGTTGCACTGCACCTTTATTGGTTGATTTGGAGTGGTAGCTACACGTTGGCTAGTCGTGATTGTTAGTTTTTTTAGTAATGCGTTCATTTCGCTCTCCTTGTTAAAGTAAACGCATTATTATTGATTAGATAAAACTATTAAAATGATATAATTTGATTCACAAGATAGAAAATTAAGATTATAAACCTGCTGGCTCAATTAATTCAGCAATGAACTACAGATGTTTCGACACAAATTTATTGTCGGAAACCGCACGGGCTAGGCGATGTAGTTTTTGAGCGAGATAGCAAGGAACCTGAGACCAAAGAACCTCATAAGCAAGGAACGGCGTAAGAGTAAAACACCGTTCCAATGTTACTTAGAGACAATACCCAAAATACCAGTCCGCATTGATAAGTATTACGCCCTGGCCCAAGGACCTGTAATCGCCAACGTTTTAGTAGGTGAGTAAATATTGACGAAAAGCGTATTGCCGTCGGGCGAGAAGCACGCGCCGGCAAGCTCTGTTTGAGCGTGTAACTTGGCAAAGTTATACACCTCTCCACTTGGCGTGACGCCGCGCAAATGATTATCGACGATGTCGGTGTATTGGTCTTCACACACTAACAAATGCCCGTTTGGACACACCGTCAGATTATCACCAAAGTTATACAAGTTCTTGTCTTCGCTTTCTAGAAACAGCTGCAGCTTGTCTTGTTTACCATTTTCGGAAGGAACAAGTTTCATTACCTGACCGAGCTGCTTTTCCCCGCCATTGGTGCAGCAAAAGTACAACTCATCGTCTCCCCAGTGTATGCCTTCACCGCGAGCGAACAAGGCTGCACCCTTGTCATACCCTTGCTGACGTAAATCATCATCCGGACTCTCTGGGTTATCTAGCGCTACCCACTCAATGTCAAACCAGGTCGCTGTAGGCATCGTTGAGGAGCTCCAGTTACGCGTATCAAACTGGGGGGTATTTTTTACTACTAAGGCTTCTAATTGCCCGCCAGCAGCCAAGTTTCCGTATTCGCGAGGCACAAAGCGATACAGCAAGCTATCGCCCCTATCTTCGGTCAAATAAACAATGCCGGTTTTAGGGTCAACGCACGCCGCTTCATGATTAAAACGCCCCATTGCTTTAAGTGGTTTAGCTTCAATCAGTGAATCAGCATCTGCTGGCACTTCAAAGATATAGCCGTGAGATTTGTTTACCACATCACCGTTAGGGCCATGAGGGCGGTCTACCGACTCTTCACACGTTAGCCACGTGCCCCAAGGGGTGATACCGCCCGAGCAGTTTCTTACCGTTCCAGTAAGACTAATAAACTCTCGCTCTACCATCTGCGTGGTAAGGTTGTACACCATTGTTGTGGTGCCGCCGGGCAACGCCACACCATCAGCGTAGTTGTCGTAGGCGAGTTTACTGGTATGTTGCTGAATAGAATCAGGCTGAGCACTCAAATGTTTGGGATGCAGCTCGTGGTTACGTATGAGCGCCACTTTGTTATTGTTACCTTTAATAGGCAAGCAACCCATACCGTCTGCTCTGTCGGGAACGTGCATACCATCAGACATTACATCACCAAGGCTTGAGATAACGTTATAAGTAAAGCCCTTTGGTAAATCTAGTAGCTTTTGCGGGTCGGGTAAAAGGGCTCCGTACCCTTCGCTCATCGGCATAGACGCCACATTCAATTGCTTACCAAAGGCACTGGTAGCTAGGCCACCAAAAGCCAAAGAGCCCACTAAAAATTGACGTCGTGTAATCATAAAAATCTCTTACTGCGCTAAATGTAAATATCATCGCTTGGTATTGTTACACTATAACAGCACGAGATCCGCAAACTAGCAAGAACGCTTTCTGTTAAAGCGACAACAAGCGGATAAAATACGCTTAAGACTAAGCAATACGATAAACGCTATTTGCAGGCGCCGTTTTAACATTAGGGAAGCTTTGTATTTTTTTGAAGGCCTTCCCAATGCGCTTGTGGTTCTGGCCTTGAGAAGTAATAGCCTTGGAATTTTTCACAGCCTTTAGCTTTCAGATAGTTTAACTGCTCTTCGCTTTCTACACCTTCGGCAATGCAGGAAACGTTAAGCGCTCTTGCCATTTCAATAATAGCGTCAACAATCTGCGCCGCTTTTCCGTCAAAGTCTTTTCCTATGTCGTCCACAAAATATTTATCTATCTTGAGTTCGCTGATAGGAAGAACTTTGAGGTATGCAAGACTGGAATAACCTGTACCAAAATCATCAATTGAAAAACGAAAACCGAACTTCGCCAGTTCAAGCATGGTTTCTTTAACCAATTCAATATCTACGACTAAAGCGGTTTCAGTTAGCTCTAGCATTAACATATGAGGTGGTATGCCAAACTGATTTACGCGAGAAAGAAGCGTGTTAACAAAGTCAGGCATAACGATTTGTCTAGCGCTGATGTTGATCGCAATGCTGGTATTTAAGCCGTTCTTTACGAAGCTACTAATCACGTTGAGCGTTTTTCGTAAAACGATGTCACCTATTTCGCAGATGGCATAGCTCTCTTCTGCGATAGGAATAAATTCACTTGGGCTCACCTGCCCCAGCGCCTTCGAATACCACCGCACAAGCGCTTCAAAGGAAGAAACCGTTCCGTCATGGGTGACTTGGGGCTGAAGCACAATTGATAATTCATCGTCTTCTATCGCTTGCTCAAGCTTAGACTTTATATCTAGGTAGCGATCAAACTCTTTAAAACCCTCTTCTGATATATGGCATAGCCCAAAAGGTGCGGCTCGTTTAGCTCTTTTAACCGCTTGCTCAATTACATTAATAATCGACTCGAAGCTTTGACCTTGTGGGTTAAAAATAGCACTTCCCAGCGATGCGGTTAGAGACCATTTCACGGAGTTTAAAATAATATCGAAGTGACGAGGATTAAGCAGCGCACTTTCCACCAAGCTCGAATCAAACTTGTGGAGTTCTTTTTTTCTGTAGGTTTTCTTCGACAACACAACAAAGCTATCACCACCATACTTAAATATCTCATAGTCGTGTCCGATAACGAATAGCAACTGCTCGGCGACCTTTCTTATGGCGTAGTTACCATTTCCGAAGCCAAATCGAGTGTTGATTTGGGCCATGTTATCGATATCTAAGAGCAGAATATGTATGTATTCTTGATTCATTGATGCGCGCAGCATCAAATCTTTAAAACGCTGATGAAACCACTGCTGATTTCGAAGATGAGTAACCGGGTCGGTGTAAGCAAGGTTATAAATGGTATCCTGCGCTTCTATACGTTCACTGATATCTCTAATAACCCCAATAAAGCCCCTTTCACCTAAGTCACTGCTTTCAGATAATGACAACTCCATCTGAAAAATGTCGCCGTTTTTGCGTTTAGCTGGAAGCTGACGACCCACACCGATAATTTTGCCTACTCCCGACTCCATATAATTACGCATGTAGTAGGCATGATTAGAGGCGTAAGGCTCTGGCATTAGCATCTCAACGGAGTGACCGAGTAACTCACCTCGCGTATAGCCAAACATTTTAAGTGCAACGTCGTTACAGTGTGTAATGGTGCCTTTTGTATCAATACTAAATACGGCGTCATTAATGTTGTTCAATATACTTTGAATTCTTTTGGCGCGATCTTCATTAAGAATCAGCGCCGTTTTGTATTCGGTAATATCTTCAAACGCACCAAACAGCCGTTTAACTTCGCCGTTCTTATAAAACTCAGCCTTTCCAGAAGCTCTTACCCACCTTGCTGAACCAGATGTATCAATGATTTGACACTGAATGTCATAGGGTTGCTGGCTATTGCGTAGATTTTCAAATGCACGTGTAATTTCGGCTGTATACTCAGTGGCGATAAAGTCGATAGCTTTCTGAAGATTGATCTCACTGCTTACTGGCAGGCCATGTATTCGATAGGTTTCCGGTGACCATATCAATTTTTCAGTTTCAGGGTAAAACTCCCATGACCCTGTTTGCGACATACGACTTATCTCATCAATAAGCGACAAGTTATGTGCTGTTTTTATCGCAAAAAAGTCCTTTTGAAGCTGCGTAGAAAACAGTTTCGCTTGAAGTGAAAATACTTGTAGCCACTCAGTGATGTCTTTTTTCGGCGTTTTAAATATAGCGACGAGCACACCAATATCACGACTTCTTTCATTAATAAGTCCTGCGCCCAAATACCCTTGAGCTTCAAGCGCTTTAAGGGTTTGATCGGCGGGAAAGTGCTCGTGAACGTTTGACTCATAGCCACATGGCCCAGTTAACAAAACACTTTCACAAGGAGAGCCGTTAAGCTCATATTCTATTTCTGCAATCGGTGAGTGATGAGACAGCCCTATGAGTACGGAAATGCTATCTGTTTTTTTGACACCCAAGTAGAGATAGTCAGCCTGTAGTAGCTCGTTAAACGCTATTAAATCTTGCTCGTAGGCACTACGATTTTCCAAAATAATGGTGCTGAACTCTGATTCATTTAGGACTGACTCGAATGACATTACCTTATAAAACCTTAATGTAAGACTAAACTGAAGCTTGCCACTTCGCACTAAAGAAAGAAACACATAACAATGATAAATTTCAGATTTATCAATACCTAAGCTTAGCTCAACTTTCGATTAAAGCTACCCACTACCCTTATCAATGTTAAACAAATGCTTGCTAAATCCCGCCATAGGATGAATGCGATGTCGTAGCCGCTAATACAAAAGTACGGGTGGGTCCA